>NZ_QUIU01000041.1:0-14898 GCF_003480225.1 Clostridium sp. AM34-9AC | reverse complement strand
ACGGGGATTTGATAGCATTTCTTTACTAACTTTCCAGTTACTTAAGTTCTTTTTATGCGAAAGGATTCTCGGTCGGATACAGCATTCCCTTCGGCTGATTGAAATTCAGATCCTCTACAGGTACGCCGATGTACTTGAATACTTCGTACAGAGCCTTGCCGAAGTGTCCGAAAGCAACAGCACCGTGGTGAGGGAAGTTCTTCTCGATCAGTACGTGACGATAGAAACGTCCCATTTCGGGGATAGCGAAAATACCGATACCACCGAAGGATCTGGTAGCTACAGGAAGTACTTCACCCTGTGCAATATATGCGCGCAGCTTGTTGTCTGCGGTAGACTGCAGACGATAGAAGGTGATGTCTCCGGGAACAATATCTCCTTCCAGAGTACCCTGGGTTACCTCTTCGGGAAGGGTTCTTGCCATGATCATCTGGTACTTCATGTTGCAGGAGGTCAGCTTCTTGGAGTTGGTGTTACCGCAATGGAATCCCATGAAGGTGTCATTGTGGGTATAGTTGAATTTACCCTTGATGGACTCTTCGTACATATCATCGGGAACAGTGTTGTTGATATCCAGCAGAGTTACGGTATCTGCGCTGACGCAGGTTCCGATGAACTCACTTAAGCAGCCGTAAATATCTACTTCACAGGATACGGGGATGCCCATACCGGTGAGACGGCTGTTCACATAGCAGGGTACGAAACCAAACTGGGTCTGGAATGCCGGCCAGCACTTTCCGGCAATGGCTACATACTTACGATATCCTCTGTGAGCCTCGATCCAGTCTAACAGTGTCAATTCATACTGAGCCAGCTTAGGCAGTACTTCGGGCTTATGGTTGCCTGCCCCCAGTTCTGCTTCCATCTCTTTTACCTTGGCGGGGATTCTCTCGTCTCCATCATGCTTCTTGAAGGCTTCGAACAGATCCAGTTCGGAGTTCTCCTCGATCTCTACCCCCAGATTGTACAACTGCTTGATGGGTGCATTACAAGCTAAGAAGTTCAAAGGTCTGGGGCCGAAGGAAATGATCTTCAGATCACTTAAGCCCACAATAGCTCTTGCGATAGAAATGAACTCATGCAGCATATCTGCACATTCCGCTGCAGTTCCTACGGGATTCTCAGGGATATAAGCTTTTACATTACGAAGCTTTAAGTTGTAGCTTGCATTCAGCATACCGCAGTAAGCATCGCCTCTGCCGCCTACCAGATCATTCTGGGTCTCTTCTGCTGCTGCAATGAACATTGCAGGACCGTCAAAATGCTTTGCCAGTAAGGTCTCGGAAATCTCGGGGCCAAAGTTGCCCAGATATACGCACAGTGCATTACAACCTGCCTTCTTGATGTCTTCCAGAGCCTGTACCATATGGATCTCGCTCTCTACGATACATACCGGGCACTCATAGACACTGTCTGTTCCATACTTCTCAGTATAAGCCTTCATCAGAGCTTTTCTTCTGTTCACGGAAAGACTCTCGGGGAAACAGTCACGGCTGACAGCCACAACGCCAATTTTTACTTCGGGTAAATTACTCATTTTGTAATCCTCCTATTTTCGTTTTCTTTTTCTCTACACCATTTATTTTACCGCCGTCATACATCCATGCAGGGGATTCCGGCGTTCAAATCTTTTTATTCTGCCACCATTATTTGCTGACATCCAGATTCTCTCCAACAAGCCCGAGGAAGCTTCCCTCTGGAAGTCCACCCTCCGCATGGCCGATCAGCCATTTGTTCGTAGCGGCAAGCAGCGCATCCTCGCTGGGTGCCTTGCCCTGCTCCACCTTCTGATGTGCTCCTTCTAACGGATAGTTAGTGCCCTGAGGTAACACGATGGCTACCTGGAATCCCTGTCCGTCTACTCCACAGGGAGCATAATGCAGAGAAGTTGCGAAGACCTCTACACCGGTTCCGGCCGGTACTAAAAATGCTTCCATCTTAGAAGTATCGTAGGTAAAATCTTCTGCCACATCCGCTAACAGCCCCAGGATCAGGATAGCATCCGTTGCTGCCACATTAATTTCGGAACTTCTGTGATATTCCACGGCATTCAGTTTGGAATTATGGCCATTGCAGTAACCGATCTGTACAGGCATTTCTCCGTATGTGATGGTCTCCAGTTCTTTTTTCACAGGTAATGCTTCCAAAGCATTGATCCCGGGCTCGTACACCACGCCGTCAGGAACCGGAGTCTTTTTCATTTCTTCCACCAGCTGTGTAAAATCCACATTGGTGATCACTCTGCCATACTTACGAAATGCAGGATCTTTTACAGATAAAATATGCATTCTACTCTACCAACCTTTCTCTATTATAGCTCAAACTTAAAATTACGAGGTTCATTTTATTATGTTGTTGTTTGATTTTTCTACGCGTTATTTAATGATCTCAAACAGCGGTCTGCATGCCGGATAGATCTGGCGGAATTTCTGATAGCGGTCTTCATATTTTGCCACCAGTTCCGGATCCGGTTCTACCGTTCCGGTGACTTTGACGAACCTCTCCGCGATCTCCTCCACACTTGCATATTCCCCACAGGCTACTGCCGCCAGCATGGCACCGCCCATGGCCGGTCCTTCTTCGCTTTCTATCACATCCACCTTCAGATTCAGGATATTGGCGATCATCTTCTTCCACAACGGGCTCTTGGCTCCGCCACCGCAGATCTTGGTCCGCTCCAGATGGATTCCCAGAGATTTTGCCACCTCCAGTGAATCACGCAGTGCAAATGCCACGCCTTCCAGTACCGCCTGCGTCATATCGGCTCTGGTGGTATCCATGGTCATTCCGATAAAAGTTCCTCTGGCATTGGGATCATTATGGGGAGAACGCTCGCCCATGAGATACGGCAGGAAGTAGACATGATTTTCTCCCAGCTTCTCAATCTGCGCCTGTTCTGCGGCATAATCCTTCGTTCCGATGATCTCATCCATCCACCATTTATTACAGGAAGCGGCACTCAGCATGCAACCCATGAGATGGTAATGTCCGTCTGCGTGGGCAAAGGAATGCAGGGCATTGTGCTGATCTACTCCGAAATGATTGGAGGAAATAAAGATTGTTCCACTGGTACCCAGGGAAATATTACACATATTGTCTCCTACAGTTCCGGTACCTACAGCGGCGGCCGCATTATCCCCGGCTCCCGCCGCTACCACAACATTTGCGGGAATCCCCAGTTCGTCTGCCACCTCCGGCAATACGCAGCCCACCTTTTCATAACTCTCATAACAAGTGGCCAACTGCTCTTCTCTCACTCCGCAGATCTCACACATTTCCTTCGACCAGCAACGGTTCTTCACATCAAACAATAACATCCCGGAAGCATCTGATACATCCGTACAATGTACGCCGGTCAGACGATAAGCTATGTAATCCTTCGGCAACATGATCTTTTTGATCCGTGCGAAGTTCTCTGGCTCATTCTTTTTCACCCAGAGGATCTTCGGCGCGGTAAATCCGGTGAAAGAAATATTCGCAGTGTACTCCGACAACTTCTCTTTGCCGATCACATTATTCAGATAATCGCATTCCTCTGTGGTTCTGCCATCGTTCCAGAGGATGGCAGGGCGGATCACCTGATCCTTCTCATCCAGAATGACCAGTCCATGCATCTGTCCTCCGAAGCTGATGCCTGCCACCTGGCTCTTGTCTGCATCTTTCAAAAGCTCCCGGATGCCCTCCATAGTCTGTTCATACCAGTCCTCCGGCTTCTGTTCCGACCAGCCGGGATGTGGGAAATACAAAGGGTATTCCCGGGATACAATATTCCGGATGTTCCCTTCACTGTCCATTAAAAGCAGTTTTACCGCCGAAGTGCCCAGATCGATTCCAATATATAGCATGAATCTTCCTCCTACGTTTGTGCTGTGATCCATTTTCGTTCCTTTTCGTGCCCGTGCACGTTATAGTCTTATCATAACTGTTGTGAAAAAATTTTTCAAGTAGAAGTTTTTATGTTTTCAGTATTTTTTCACTAAAAAGTGAAGATGGAATTTCATCATTCATCATCCATTCAGCGTGCCCGGACAAATTCTGCACTTTCGTTGACGTCCCTCTGGAAATATGATACTTTTATAACTAGATACCTGGGACAGATATTACGGAAAGGCATGAGTATTCTATGGCAACCATCAAAGAAATCGCCGCATTGGCCGGAGTATCCCGCGGCACTGTGGATCGCGTCTTAAACGATCGCGGCGCAGTAAACCCGGAGACCGCCGAAAAGATCAGAAAAATTGCAAAAGAGCTGGACTATAAACCCAACCGCGCCGGTCTCGTTCTGGCAGCGCAGAAAAAGCGGCTGAAGCTGGGTGTCATTCTGTTTTCCACCGGGAATCCTTTTTTTCAGGATGTTCTGGCCGGAATCAATGAAAAGGCGGAAGAGCTGGCAGGTTACAACTGTACCGTGATCACCAAACAGATTTCTTTCGGTGTGGAGGCCCAGTTACGGGCAGTCAAAGAGCTTCTTGCAGAAGAAGTGAACGGCATTGCCATGACCCCTTACAACGACGAACGGATCCGCGACTGCATCAATACTTTATACGAGCAGGGGATTCCCGTGGTCACGCTGAATACAGACATTGAAAATTCCAGACGTATCGCTTATGTCGGCAGCAACTACACCCGCAGTGGTGCCACCGCCGCCGGTCTTCTGCAATTGATGACCTCCGGCACGGTAAACGTGGGTATTGTCACAGGTTCCTCCAACATTCTCTGTCACACAGAGCGCATTGCGGGATTTCTGAAGACATTAGAACCTTTCTCTGACCGGATCCGCGTCGTGGATACCGTGGAGATCCACGATGACGAAGTGGAAAGCTACGAAAAGACAACGACACTTCTGTCAAAGCATCCGGAGATCAATGCACTGTTCTTCGCCGCCGGCGGTGTCTACGGAGGCTGCCGCAGTGTAGAGGCTCTGGATAAAAAAAAGGCGATCCGGATCATTGCTTTTGATCTGGTCCCCACCACCCGCCAAATGCTGGAAAATGACACCATTGCCGCCACCATCTGCCAACAGCCGAAAATTCAGGGCAGCAAACCTCTTTCCCTGCTGTTTGCCTATCTGACGACCGGCGAAAATCCGGAAAAAGAATACAATTATGTAGCGGTAGATATCCGGATCAAAGAAAATATCTAAATAATTCTTAAGATTCTTCCGACACTCTTGTCATTCACAACATATAGTACTATAATATACACATTATCTACGAAATGTTGTTTTGAGGGGTACAAAAGCGGGGGAGTCTTTGATCCATGAATTTATCTGATCTGAAAAGAAATGCATATATGTTGCGGGGTTCCGATGCAAAACGTGGCTACATGCGCTGGTGGCATTCCTTCCAGGGCATTTGTCCAACGACGCAGGAAACCCGCACTTTTTTTGTAGAATACAGCATTTTAAATCCAGCTCTCGGTACTTCCCAGCCTATTTTAGGTCAGCATCCCTACTATAAACGTCATGGTCTGAAACCATCTTATCTCTGCATAAAAGCCGGTGTATTCCCTGAGCCGGGAGATAGCGGGCTCCAGCTTCAGGCATATTATCCCCTGACCTCTCTGCAGGTGGTCCAGGATCCCTTTTACATGCAGTTTGAGGATTGTGTCTACAGCGAAAACCGGATCAGTGGTTCGATTGATATCTCCGATGAGGTTGCAAGACACCGCTCTCTTATGACCGATGCGGGCAGTTTTATCTGGGATCTGGAAGTGCATAAGGCGGTTGCCTGTCATACCGGCTATATTGCCAATGCTTTTTTTACCGCAGTTCATGCCCTGGAAAGTTTCTGGCATGGGGAAGGTATCCGTACCTTTTTCCGTGGGACCGTCATTTTGAACGGTGTCACCTACGAGGTAACTCCCGAGACCTCCTACGGCTATGCGGACAAACATTGGGGCCGCAGTTACAACCAGCCCTGGCTGCAATTTGCTTCCGGCCACCTGATCAGTGAGAAAACCGGGCGGGAATTGAAGCATTCGGCTCTGGCCATCGACGGCTGTTGTCCGAAATTTCTCTTTTTCCCCCTGCGACGCAGGATTCTGATGCAGCTGACCTATACCGGGGAAGATTTCGAGTATCATTTTGGCAGACCTCTTACACTGTCCCGCTGCAAGTGGAAAGTGAAAGAGACCAACAAACGTTTTATCTGGCATTTCAAAGCCCAGAACCGCACTTCCGTTGTACGGATCTCCGGAAGCTGCAGCAAAGAGCAGATGATGCCGTTACTCTATGAAAGTCCTGACGGAAAAGTATCCGACATTCCTCTCTGGGAAGGCGGCAATGCAACAGGCACCATAGAACTATACCGGAGAATCGGCGGTTCCCTGGAATTGATCGATCGTCTGCAATTTAAAAACGGATTATGTGCTTATCAGCGTTCCTGATTTTCGTCCGGGGAATAAAAGATAACTGCAATTTAAAAAGCTGTTGCCACAGATCACTCTGTTGACAACAGCTTTTGTTGTTTATCCTATGTAGCTTAGATTGCCTCTTCCGGCTCCTCCAATGCTTTTTCGTAACTCTCCAGGATCACCCTTTGCAAATTCTCTCTGGTGGAAGAATTGATGGGATGTGCGATATCCCTGTATTCTCCGTCCGTTGCCTTCTTGCTCGGCATTGCAATGAACAATCCCTTTTCACCTTCGATCACCTTGATATCATGTACGACGAATTCATCATCCAGTGTAATGGATACGATGGCTTTCATCTTGCCTTCCTTGGTGATCTTACGAACACGTACATCTGTAATCTGCATTTGCTAACCCCCTTGGTGTTATCGTGATCCCTACGCATTTCTCCGCCCTGCAGGCTCTCGAAACGCTACAGATATTCGTATTCCGGGCTATCGCCCTACTTACTCATATCTGTTAGATTCCCTAATGATCACATTGCCCTGCCTGCAAGCAGTCTCGCAATGTAGTCATTGAGAATCCGGATCACTTAGATCACGTATCGTTCATTCCTCTCAACTACGATCTTAACTTCGCCTTCTCCCACAAAGTACGAATTTGCACGGATCGTGTCACGGCTCTCTACAATACAGTTTTCAATATGCGTGTTATCTCCAATATACACATCATTGAGGATAATGGAATTCTTGATCACACAATTATTGCCGATATAGCTCTTCTTAAAGATCACGGAATTCTCTACCACACCGTTGACGATACATCCACTGGATACCAGGCTGTTACGCACCTGGGAACCGGGATTATATTTTGCGGGAGGCAGGTCATCCACCTTGGAATATACGTCCGGATACTGCTTGAAGAAATAGTTTCTCACATCTGCTTTCAAGAAGTCCATATTGGTGCTGTAGTAATCATCCACAGATGCGATATTTCTCCAGTATTCCTTGATCTTGTATCCATAGATTCTCTTCAGATCCTTGTAACGGATCAGGATATCTCTTACGAAATCGTAGCGGTCTTCCTCAGCACACTTCTCGATCATCTCGATCAGCAGTCTGCGTCGAACCACATAAATACCACAGGAAATGGTATTGGTCTTCGCCTGTAAGGGCTTCTCCTCGAACTCTTCGATACGACTTTCCTCGTTCATTCGAATCGTCCCGAAACGCTCTACATTCGTACCGGCTTCCATATCGCGGCAGACTACAGTGATATCTGCTTTTTTCTCGATATGGTATTCCAGCACCTTATTATAATCCAGCTTGTATACACAGTCGCCGGATGCGATAACTACATAAGGCTCATGGCTGTTCTTCAAAAACTGCAGATTCTGGTAAATTGCATCTGCGGTTCCTCTGTACCAGTTGCTGTTCTCTGCTGTTACAGCGGGAGTGAATACATATAATCCACCCTGTTTACGTCCGAAATCCCACCATTTGGAAGAATTCAGATGCTCGTTCAGACTTCTTGCATTGTACTGGGTAAACACTGCCACCTTCTGAATATGAGAGTTGGTCATATTACTCAGTGTAAAGTCAATACTGCGGTAGCTGCCTGCAATCGGCATCGCACATATAGCTCTCTTCTGGGAAAGTTCCCGCATCCTGTGATTGTTACCGCCTGCTAAAATAATTCCAATCGCTCTCACTGCTATTCACCTGCCTTAATTAATGTTTTGCCGCTTGCGAGCTGGGAATCCTCATAATCTGCAGCAGCTGTCACTCCGGATATCACTGAGTTTTTGCCTACGCTGATACCGTCAGGAATCACGCTCTTCTCACCGATGGTTACAAGTCCGTGGTTGTAAATATGAGGTGCCGTATCGTTCTCCGCTTCTTCACCGACACCTAATTTTACCTGATTACCTACCACAACATTCTCTGCGATAATCGCCTTGTTGATCTCACATCCTTCACCGATCTGGGTCTGGTTCATGATAATGGAATCCCGGATCACGGTTCCCTTACCAATCGTAACACCACATCCGATAACGGAATTGTATACCTCCCCATAGACATCGGATCCCTCACCAATGATACTGCGCTCTACCACACTGTCGGCAGCAATATAATCAGGGGGCTGGATCTCGCTCTTGGTATAGATCTTCCAGTATTCCTCATACAGGTTGAATTCCGGTACGATATCGATCAGTTCCATGTTGGCTTCCCAATAGGAACTCAAAGTACCTACATCCTTCCAATAACCGGTGAACTCATACGCATACAGCGGAGCTCCCTTTTCATGACAGTAAGGAATGACATGCTTGCCAAAATCCAGTGCCGGCTGATCTGCCATAGCGATCAGTGCTTCCTTCAATGTCTTCCAGTTAAATATGTAAATACCCATACTTGCAAGATTGCTTCTGGGATGTTCCGGCTTCTCTTCAAATTCGGTGATGCGATGGTTCTCATCTGCGATCATGATGCCGAAACGGCTGGCCTCCTCCATGGGAACAGGCATTACCGCAATAGTAACTTCTGCATTGTTGGCCTTGTGGAAATCCAACATCACTTCATAATCCATCTTATAAATATGATCTCCGGAAAGGATCAGCACATACTCTGGATTATAGCTCTCCATATACTCCAGGTTCTGATAGATCGCATTCGCAGTACCGGTATACCATTCACTGTTGGTACTCTTCTCATAGGGAGGCAGCACGGTCACTCCTCCGATATTACGATCCAGATCCCAGGGAATACCGATTCCGATATGGGTATTCAGTCTGAGGGGCTGGTACTGTGTCAGTACGCCTACCGTATCCACTCCCGAATTAATACAATTAGAAAGGGGAAAATCGATAATGCGGTACTTGCCTCCAAATGCAACGGCAGGTTTAGCAACCTTGGATGTCAAGACACCCAGACGGCTTCCCTGTCCTCCAGCCAATAGCATGGCTATCATTTCTTTCTTAATCATATCCTCACCTCTATCTAGCCTTCCACCTGTTGTAATAAATAGTCGCTCGCGGCTATTATCCGATGTATCCATCTGTCTCGAAAAAGTGCCTGCTCTTTCCTTCGGATGTGATAATCTGATTATAACACATTGCCAAAGGAAAGTGAATATTTATTACTAGGTTTTTTTGTCATTTTACGATTTTCATATCCAATTTTTACATAATTAACTTATCTTTTGTAAGCTTTTTGTCAATTTATGCCAATCCCGTCTGGATTGGTTTTGCAAAAAATAGTAAACTTACACATTTTTTCAAAATCGTACCTATGGATTGTTTTTTTTCGTTCCTATGTATATAATGTTAATAATAAGGTAACTGCTCTGAATAGTTACATAATAAGCAATGCAACTACACTATATTAAGGAAGTGCCAATATGTATCAGATAGACTTTAATCACCCCTCGTCCATTTATTTTGTAGGTATCGGCGGTATCAGCATGAGCGGTCTCGCAGAGATTCTGAAGGATGCCGGCTTCCGTGTGTCCGGTTCCGACCGTTCCAAAAGCCCCCTCACCGAAACTCTGGAAAGAAAGGGGATCAATGTATTTTATGGACAACGTGCCGGGAATATTACCGATGATATCGATTGTGTCGTATTTACCAGCGCGATTCACAAAGACAATCCCGAATATGTCGCTACTATGGAAAAAGGGATCCCGCATCTCACCAGAGCGCAGCTTTTAGGAGAGATCATGCAGAATTACAAGACCCCTATTGCCATCAGCGGTACTCACGGCAAGACCACCACGACCTCCATGGTCAGTGAGATTCTGCTGCATGCCGGTACGGATCCCACTCTGTCCATCGGCGGAATGTTAAAAAGCATCGGTGGCAACATCCGTGTCGGCAGTACCGATCTGTTCGTTACAGAAGCCTGCGAATACACCAACAGCTTCTTAAGCTTTTTCCCCAGGATCGGTATGATCCTGAATATCGAAGAAGATCACCTGGACTTTTTCAAGGATCTGGAGGATATCCGGAATTCCTTCCATAAATTTGCAAAGCTTCTGCCCGCTGACGGCTGTCTGATCATCAACGGTGCCATTGACAGATTACAGGAGATCACAGGGGATCTGGACTGTCGCGTGATCACTTTTAATAAAGAAGCGGTCAACAGTGACGGGTCCGCTGCCGATTATTATCCCTCGGATATTACTTTTGACGAGTTCGGTCATCCTTCCTTTACGCTTCACCGGCATGGAGAAGTGTCCGGCAATTTTTCTCTGCAGGTTCCCGGAGAGCATAACGTATGCAATGCCATTGCTTCCATTGCCCTGGCCGATTTGCTGAAGATCGATCGCGAGGTTACCGCTTCTGCCCTGCACGGTTTCACCGGTACAGACCGCAGATTCGAATACAAGGGCACCATCGGCGGTGTCACCATTGTGGATGATTATGCACATCATCCCACCGAGATTGCAGCCACCCTGCATGCGGCAGCGAATTATCCCCACAAGACCCTCTGGTGTGTCTTCCAGCCACATACTTACACCAGAACCAAGGCATTCATGAAAGATTTTGCCAAAGCCTTAAGTCTGGCAGACAAAGTCGTCCTGGCAGATATTTATGCTGCCCGTGAGACCGATACCCTGGGAATCAGTTCTGAGACGCTCCAGACAGAGATCCGGGCACTGGGCCATGAATGTTACTATTTTCCTTCTTTTGATGAGATTGAAAACTTTTTATTAGAAAATTGCATAAACGGTGACCTGTTGATAACTATGGGTGCCGGAGATGTAGTAAAAATCGGTGAAAACCTGCTTGGCAAATAGTTGTCCACATTATCCACAGGAAACACCGGGGATTATCCCCGTTTTCCCTGTGGATATTTTGTTGTTTTCCTGTGGATAATTTTCTGTCGGATTTTGGCGATGATCTGCCGATATATAGGGTTTTCTCGATACACCGTCTTTTGGTATCCACAATATCCACCGTTTCCACATTTTTATCCAGGAGTCCGAAAGTCCAGTGTTTACAAGGTTTTCCGGCAAATTGACTATTTCTTTTTCACAGGTCTTATGCTATACTTGGTCTTACTTTGAAAAAGGAACGATTTGTGAAAGAAGGTATTGTGTGTTATGGCACGGATAGCGCTCTATAAAGATAATTATGCAGATTCTACGGTAGTATCCAATCTGTTTATTGATGAATATATGAAAGATGCCAACGACGCACAGCTGAAGGTCTATTTCTATCTGCTGCGCATGCTGAATGCGGAACAGGCTATCAGTGTGTCCGGAATTGCGGACAAGTTCAACCACACGGAAAAGGATGTGATCCGTGCACTGAAATACTGGGAAAAGCAGCAGATCCTGGATCTGGACTTCGATGATAACAAAACACTGGTAGGGATTCATCTTCGTGATCTGAGCACGCAGGCTGCTCCTGCCCCCCAGCATAATGTCCTGCTGACCTCCGGTCCTTCGCAGATGCAGAATACTCCCGCCGGAGTCTCTGTGATTCCTGCCGCTGCTATTCCGCAGGTTCCGGCTGCAGTTGTACCGGCAACACCCCAGGAAACTGTCAACCCTTACGCAAAGCCGGCTTATTCTCTGGATCAGTTACGGGAATTCAAGGAACGGGAAGAGACCTCCCAGCTTCTCTTTATTGCAGAAGCTTATATTGGCAAGCCTCTGACTCCTTCCGAGATCAAGACGATCCTGTTTTTCACCGATGTACTGCATTTTTCAGAGGATCTGATCGATTATCTGCTACAGTACTGTGTGGAGCGCGGCAAGAAAGATTTCAAATACATAGAAAAAGTTGCTGTCAACTGGGCGGAAGAAGGAATCACCACCCCGAAGCAGGCGCAGAAATTCTCCACCCGCTACGACAGAAGCGTATATTCCATTATGAACAGCTTAGGACGCAGTACCTCTCCCACAGCGAAAGAACTGGAATTCATCAACCGTTGGACCAGAGATTACGGTTTCAGCACAGATATTATACTGGAAGCCTGTGAGCGCAGCTCTCTGGCTACGGACAAGCATCGCTTTGAATATGCGGAAGGAATCCTGAACAGCTGGAGACAGGCTAATGTACGCCACAAGGCCGATATTCAGCAGATGGATGACTCTTTCCAGAAGAAAAAGACTGCGAAGCCCGCTTCTTCCGGGTCCTCCAACCGCTTTACACAGTTTACCCAGAACAGCTACGATTTCGCCGCTCTGGAAAAGGAAATTTTAAGTAACTAATATTCAGATATTGAACAACCAGCAATGAGCAGATAAGGGGAACCGACCGTGTCACTGACTAACGCACAATACAATTCTATTATGAAGGGCTATGAGCAGACCAGAGACCGCAACCGTCACCTGGCAGAGCAGCGCCGCCGGGAAATTTATACAAAGCTTCCGGAATACGGAAGACTGGATGAGTCTGTCGGTGAACTTTCCGTGGCGCAGGCAAAGCTTTTATTGAACGGTGATGACGAGGCGCTTACCAGACTGCGTTCTTCTCTAAAGGAAATCTCCCGTCAGAAAAGAGAATTGCTCACGTCCGCCGGATACCCAGCAGACTATCTGGAACCCGTCTATGACTGCCCCGATTGCAAAGATACAGGTTATATTGACAGTGAAGATGGTCTTCGCAAAAAATGTCACTGTTTTCACCAGCAGGAACTGGATATTCTCTATGAGCAGTCCCATATCCGGGATATGATCGCTTCTGAGAATTTTTCCAACCTTTCTTACGAATACTATCAGGGCGATGATCTTACGCATTTCCGAAAATGCGTGGATGTCTGTCGCAATTTTGTACAAAACTTCAAACAAGACTACCACAATTTATTCTTTTATGGTACAGTAGGTACTGGCAAAAGCTTTTTGTCGGGATGTATCGCCAGTGAATTATTGCAAACCGGTCATTCCGTGATCTATTTCAGTGCTTCCGGGCTGTTTGATACTCTTGCCCGTTATGCCTTCGACAGCAGGGCAAAAGAAGCTCTCTCCGGATTCTACGAGGATCTGTATAACTGCGATCTGCTGATCATTGATGACCTCGGCACAGAGATGACCAATACTTTTGTAGCCTCCCAGCTGTTCTCCTGTCTGAATGAGAGACATCTGCGGAAAAACGCTACGATCATCTCCACAAATTTGAGTCTGGAGGAACTGCGCGACCGGTATTCAGACCGGGTATTTTCCCGTATCACCAGTCATTACGATCTGTGTAAGCTGACCGGCCCCGATATTCGTATGTGCAAAAAGCGTATGCAGAATACATCTGACAATTAATCATTTGTTTGTAACAGAACAGTATACAGAATCAGAAAGTGAGGATCACCCCAATGGCGAATCGTGAAGAAAAAAGAAATCTGGAGACTATCCCCGTCGGCTCTCTGGGCATTATTTCCCTGCCCGGCTGCAAGCCTTTAGGTGAGAAGGTAGACCAGTATCTTGTAAAATGGAGAGCAGAGAGAGAAAGCGAACACAAAGAGTCTCTGGCATTTGCAGGCTATCAGAGAGAATCCTATCTTCTGGATGCCAAAGTACCCCGTTTCGGTTCCGGTGAGGCAAAGGGACAGATTCTGGAATCCGTCCGCGGTACTGATCTCTATCTGTTAGTAGATGTCCTGAACTACTCCATGACCTATTCCCTGTGTGGCAACGAGAACCATATGTCTCCCGATGATCACTATCAGGATCTGAAGCGTATCATCGCAGCTGTCGGCGGTAAGGCCCGTCGTATCACTGTGATCATGCCCTTCCTGTATGAGAGCCGTCAGCACAAGAGAACTTCCCGCGAGTCTCTGGACTGTGCACTGGCACTGCAGGAGCTGGTAAGCATGGGTGTAGACAACATTATCACTTTCGATGCACATGATCCCCGTGTACAGAATGCCATTCCTCTGCACGGCTTTGAGACCGTACAGCCTGCATATCAGTTTATCAAAGGTCTGTTACGCAATGTAAAAGATCTGCAGCTGGATTCCAGCCACATGATGGTCATCAGCCCGGATGAAGGTGGTATGGGACGTGCCATCTACATTGCCAACGTTCTCGGTCTGGATATGGGTATGTTCTACAAGAGAAGAGATTACACCCGCATCGTCAACGGTCGTAACCCCATCGTAGCTCATGAATTCCTGGGTACCAGCGTAGAGGGCAAGGATATGATCATTATCGATGATATGATCTCCTCCGGTGAAAGCATGTTGGAAGTTGCCGCTGCTCTGAAGGAGCGTAAAGCCAACAAGATCTTCGTCTTCTCCACCTTCGGCCTCTTCACCAACGGTCTGGACAAGTTCGACAAGGCTTATGAGAACGGCATCATCGATAAGGTACTGACCACCAACCTCATCTACCAGACTCCGGAATTACTTCAGAGAGAATGGTACATCAACTGTGATATGAGTAAGTACATTGCTTACATCATTGATACTTTGAACCACGATTCTTCCATCAGCGATCTGTTGAATCCAAATGAGAGAATTCAGAATATCGTTGCAAAATATAAGACGGGTGAGCTGTAAAGCTCACCCGTCTCAGGCTGTAGACAAAGCGCCTTCCTGCGAGGGAGCTTTT
>NZ_QUIU01000040.1:0-15434 GCF_003480225.1 Clostridium sp. AM34-9AC | reverse complement strand
TGCCTATGCGCGGCTCATTGCTCGCGTAACTTTCCATTTACATAAAAACCCCCGGCCAAATAACTAGCCGGGGGATTGCACTATTCTTATAATTTTATGCCAGAGGGAACTTGAAATATCTCTTAGCGTTGTTGTAGGAGATATCGGTTACGATCTCGGACAGAGTATCGTAATCTGCAGGGAATTCACCACTCTCTACCCAGTTACCGATCAGGTTGCACAGGATACGACGGAAGTACTCGTGTCTGGTATAGGACAGGAAGCTTCTGGAATCGGTCAGCATTCCAACGAATCCGGACAGGTTGCCCAGGTTAGCCAGGGAGATCATCTGATCCTGCATACCGGTCTTGTGATCGTTGAACCACCAAGCGGAACCCTGCTGGATCTTGGCAACAGCGGTGGAATCCTGGAAGCATCCGAGGATGGTACCGATGGCCTGGTTGTCGTTGGGATTCAGGCTGTAGATGACAGTTCTGGGCAGCTCGTCGGTTACGATCAGAGCGTTCAGGAAGTCAGCCATCTGTGCGGAAGGAGCGTAGTTGTTGATGCAGTCGTAACCGGTATCGGGACCCAGCTTCTCGAACATCAGAGTATTGTTGTCACGCTTACAACCGTAATGCAACTGCATAGCCCAGTCAAGCTTGTGATATTCCTTGCCTACGAACAGCATGAAAGCGGTCTTGAACTTCAGTTCCTCTTCCTTGGTCAGAACCATCTTGTTCAGTCTCTTTAAGAAGATCTCTTCCAGCTCATCGTCGGAAGCGGGATAGTACATTACATACTCCAGAGCATGGTCAGATACGTTACAACCCATGGATGCGAAGAAAGCCATACGGTTCTTCAGAGCTTCCTTTAAGCTTGCGAAGGAGTTGATCTCGGTCATGCCTGCAGCAGCAGCCAGCTTCTCCAGATAATCCAGATAATCGGGCTTCTCGATGTTCATAGCTTTGTCAGGTCTCCATGCGGGCAGAACCTTTACATCGAAAGTATCATCTGCAGCCAGCTTCTTGTGCCACTCCAGAGAATCAATAGGATCATCGGTGGTGCAGATCAGGGTAACATTGCTCTGCTTGATCAGATTACGAACGCTCATGGAAGGCTGCTGCAGTTTTTCATTGCACAGGTTCCATACTTCATCAGCGGTATTCTTGTTCAGAACGCCGGTGTAACCGAAGTATCTCTGCAGTTCCAGATGGCTCCAGTGGAACAGGGGGTTGCCGATAGCCTTGCCCAGGCACTCAGCCCATTTGCAGAACTTCTCGTAATCGGAAGCGTCACCGGTGATGTACTTTTCGTCCACACCGCAGGAACGCATGAAACGCCACTTGTAGTGATCGCCGCCCAACCATACCTGAGTGATGTTGTCGAACTGACGATCCTCAGCAATCTCCTTGGGATTGATATGGCAATGGTAGTCCAGAATCGGTGTTTTTTCTGCGTAGTCGTGGAACAGCTTTTTAGCGGTCTCAGTCTCTAACAGAAAGTCCTTGTCCATAAATGCTTTCATTTTAAAAATCCTCCATGTTCATATGAGTCAGATCCGGTAGGGATCCGGCGACTATAGTGATAAATATAGAAAAGGGGTGATTTGCAGCTCCCCCGTGCTGTCATAAACAAATGCCTATATGTGCCGCAAGCTACTTTGTGGTACCGCGTTTTACCAGTTCACCGGAGAATACAGTCTTCTTCGGCATCTCGCTTCCGCCCAAAACGCCCATCAGCGTTGTGATCAGATGCTGGCAGAGTGTTTCCAGTTTATTGTCGATACTGGTCAGCTCCGGATCGCAGCAGTTCACCAGCATGGAATTATTATAACCGATGATAGCCAGATCCTCCGGAATCCGCAGCTTCATTTCACGGGCGTATTTCAGAGCACCCAGTGCCAGAGAATCGTCAGCAGCAATGACACCGTGGAAGGTGATTCCCTTTGCATGCAGCTTCAGCAGCTGGTCTGCCATAGCGGGAATATCTTCATGAGATCCCTGATAGAGCTGCAGGAAGCTTCCGTTGGTCAGAAGTCCTTTTTCCTCCATGGCGGCACGGTAACCGGCCAGCTTTTTCTTACCACTGTAAGAAGTGGAGTTGTAGAAGTACAGGATGTCTTCCACTCCGGAACGGATCATTTCCATGGTGGCATCATATATGGAAGTAAAATCATCCGATACGATGCTGTAAACATTGGGAGCGTCCATGGCTGCATTCAACAGCATCACAGGCACCTGTCCGGCAGCGCCGAGGATGTATTTGTTGTCATCTTCCTTCTCGTAGATAAAATTGGAACCTACTAATATAATGCCGTCCACTTTTTTCGTGATCAGAAGGTTCATGGAACTTGCTTTGGTATCCAGATCATAACCGGTACAGCACAGGATGCTGTCGTAACCGTTGGCCCGAAGCTTCTGCTCAATATAGTAGATCGCTTTGGCAAGGTACGGATCCGAACTGTCGGCACACATGATACCGATGGTCTTCATGGTGTTGAGACCTAATCCCCTGGCGAATGCGTTGGGAGTGTACTCGTACTGGTTGATCACATCCAGCACTTTTTTCTTGGTTTTCTCGCTTACATTGTTGCTTCCGTTGAGTACGCGGGAAACAGTAGCAATAGAGACACCGGCCTTTTCAGAAATATCGTAAATTGTCATCTGTGGCTTCCTCTCTGCTTCTATGTAACAGTGTGTAAAAAGATATGTAAGAAAAATGTAAGTAGTTACATAAAAAAGCTATATCTGAATTATAACGAAAGACTTCTCTTTTTTCAAGATACTTTTTCAACTTCTCATATGTCAAAAATTTATCAAAGCGAAATATTGCTGATAAAAGCGGTAGTTTCACGAAAATAAAACTTTCTTTTTTTGGTGATTGACGAAACCATTTTTTTGAAGTAAAATGAATCATGAAAGTACTTACATAAACTTCCTACAATTCAGACCAAAGACAATGCCCCGGGCGGTGTAACAGATTCGTTCGTAAGGCGTGCCGGGGAAAGTAAGTGCAGGTAATAGAGTGCCGTAAGACGGTGCAGATAGGATACGCTAAGCGTAGAATGGAGGACAAAATGGATATCTTAAACAAGGCAAAGACCGGTAAAAAGGAAAGACCTATCAAGGTGGTACAGTTCGGCGAGGGTAATTTCTTACGTGGATTCGTAGATTACATGATCGACATCGCTAACGAGCAGGGCAAGTTCGATGGAGACATCGTTCTGATCAAACCCATCGAGTTCGGTAACCTGGATATGTTCCACAAGCAGGACTGCCAGTATACTGTATCCCTTCGCGGTAATGTGAACGGTGAAGCCAAGATTATTAATAGAATCGTAACCAGTGTTGCAGATGCTGTAGACACTTATAATGAATATGACAAGTACATGGGACTTGCCGAGATCGATACCTTACGTTTCGTAGTATCCAACACCACCGAGGCAGGTATCGTATATGATGATACCGATAAGTTTGAATTAGAGCCTCCCAAGACTTTCCCCGGCAAGCTGACCAAGTTCTTATATCACAGATTCGAGACCTTCAAGGGTGATATGAGCAAGGGTCTGGTAATGCTTCCCGTAGAGCTGATCGATGACAACGGTATTATGCTGAAGAAGTGCGTAATGCAGCTGATCGAGCTGTGGGGACTGGGCGATGAGTTCAAGAAGTGGGTAGATGAGGCATGTGTATTCACTTCTACTCTGGTAGACCGTATCATTACCGGTTATCCCCGTGCTACCGAGAAGGAAGAATGGGAGAAGCTGGGTTACGAAGACCACATCATGGTAACCGGTGAGCCGTTTGCTCTGTGGGTTATTGAATCCGCTAAGGACATCAGCAAGGAGTTCCCTCTTCCCGATGCAGGACTTCCTGTTATCTTCACTGACAATCAGAAGCCTTATAAGCAGAGAAAGGTTCGTATCCTGAACGGTGCGCATACCTCTTTCGTACTGGCTTCTTACCTGTGCGGCAACGACATCGTAAGACAGTCCATGCATGATGACGATATCCGTAACTTCATGCTGAAGACCATTTATGACGAAGTAATCCCTACCCTGTCTCTGCCTGAGGAGGAACTGAAGCAGTTTGCAGGTGAGGTTGTAAACCGTTTCGACAATCCTTATGTAGATCATGCACTGCTTGCTATCTCCCTGAACTCCGTATCCAAGTGGAGAGCAAGATGTATGCCCAGCCTGTTAGGCTATGTTGAGAAGACCGGTAAGCTTCCCGCTCATCTGACCTTCTCCATTGCAGCACTGATGGCATTCTACCATGGCACCGAGATCCGCGATAAGGCTCTGATCGGTCATAGAGACGGTCAGGAATACAACATCATGGATGACAAAGCAGTTCTGGAGTTCTTCGCAGCAAATTGTGAGAAGGACACCAAGACTTTCGTAACTTCCTTCCTTGGTAATGAAGACTTCTTCGGCCAGGATCTGAACAAGGTTCCCGGACTGACCGATGCAGTTGTAGCATACCTGGATGATATTAAGGCAAATGGCATGAGGGCAGCATTATGCAAGATTTCTTAAAAATTAATGACAATGATAATGTAGTCGTAGCATTAAATACGATTCCTGCCGGTGAGAAGATCACAGTCTCTGTAGGTGACGGTCAGAAGACCGTTACCGCCAGAGAGGAGATCCCAGCAGGACATAAGATGGCTATTTTTGATATTCCCGAAGGCGGCGAGGTCATCAAATACGGTTACCGTATCGGTAATGCCAAGGAGAACATCACAGAGGGCAGCTGGATCCATACTCATAATGTAAAGACCGCTCTGGGCGATCTGCTGGAGTACACCTACAACCCCACTCCGGTAGAGGAGAAGAAGACGGAAGATGTGACTTTTATGGGCTTCAACCGTCCGGATGGCAAAGTAGGTGTTCGTAACGAGATCTGGGTCATCCCCACCGTTGGCTGTGTCAACAACGTGGCAACCGCTATTGCAAAACAGGCCAATGCATTCGTTAAGGGCAGTGTGGAAGAGGTTATCGCATTCCCTCATCCCTATGGTTGTTCCCAGATGGGTGATGACCAGGAGCATACCCGTAAGATTCTTGCAGACCTGATCAATCATCCCAATGCAGGTGGTGTTCTGGTACTGGGACTGGGCTGTGAGAACAGCAACATTGATGTATTAAAGCCTTACATTGGCGATTATGATGAGAACCGTGTGAAATTCCTGGTATGTCAGGAGCACGAGGATGAAATCGCAGATTCCGTAGAGGTGATCAAGGGCCTGATTGATTATGCTTCCAAGTTCGAGAGAGAGCCCATCAGCGTAAGCAAGCTGGTCATCGGTATGAAGTGCGGCGGCAGTGACGGACTGTCCGGTATTACCGCCAACCCTCTGGTAGGACGTTTCTCCGACCTGCTGATCTCTAAGGGCGGTACCACCATCCTGACCGAGGTTCCCGAGATGTTCGGTGCAGAGACCATTCTGATGAACCGTTGTGCCAACGAGGAACTGTTCCACCAGACCGTAGATCTGATCAATGACTTCAAGAATTATTTCAAGAGTCACAATCAGACTATTTACGAGAATCCTTCTCCGGGCAACAAAAAGGGAGGTATCTCCACTCTGGAGGACAAGTCTCTGGGATGTACCCAGAAGTCCGGAAGTGCTCTGGTCAAGGGTGTATTGCAGTATGGTGATACGGTGAAGACTCCGGGACTGAACCTTTTGTCCGCACCGGGCAACGATCTGGTAGCAGCTACCGCACTGGCAGCCGCAGGAGCACATATCGTACTGTTTACCACAGGACGCGGAACTCCTTTCGCATCTCCGGTTCCTACCATGAAGATCGCGACCAACTCCCGCTTGGCAGGCAAAAAGTCCAACTGGATCGATTTCAATGCCGGCGTACTGGTAGAGGATAAGACCATGGAAGAGGAGACCAAGGCTTTGTTTGATCTGGTAGTGGAGACCGCTTCCGGCAGGCAGGTATGCAGTGAAGCAGCAGGCTTCCATGATATGGCTATTTTCAAGCAGGGTGTAACTCTGTAAAAGATCATACACAAAACGGCGTTCTTTTGTTACAATAAACGTGCAGGAGAACGCCTTTGTTATATAGGAGGAACTATGACAATTCAGGAAATCAAGGCACTTCCCCGTACGGAGGAAGGCATTTTCGACCTGGCAGCCGTGCAGCAGAGTGCAGGTCTGGGCAACATTTATCAGGCGGCGGATCTGGTGTATCCCGTCTATGCGGCCTATGAGACCACGGAGAATAAAAAAGAAGGCTATCCGGATATCATGGCACAGATGCGTGTGCTGAAAAAGCATGCAGAAAGTGAATTCAGTGCTGAAAACGGTGCAGCTTATACCGCAGTCATGCTTCATACCGTAGAGCAGATCAGCCCGGAGATCTACGAGAATTACAGAGAGCTTCTGGACAATTTCCGCAGTGCGGTAAAGCGTATGTTGGAGCAGTATTATGATGCAAAGGAAAATAAGTTTGCCATGGATGCCACATCGGAAAAGGTATTTTGCGATGCCGTACAGAAGGCATGTGCGGAGTATTTATTGTTAGCGGAAAAATATCAGATGTGCATTAGGTAGAGAACGAGAGGAAACAGCGCATGGAAATCAGACATATTATGCATACTGCCCGCAGTGCGACCATAGAGATCGCAGACGGCGGCAGATATTTTATAAAACAGCCCGTGGAGCTGCGGGTAAACGGTGAGCCGTCACTGACCACAGAGAAGACCATCACTTCCCTGTTTGATTTAAAGCCGGATCAGAAGTATGTGGTGGAAGCTTATGTGAACGGAGAAAAGCAGGGCAAAGTATCTTTCAAGACGGATTATGAGTACGTGACTCTGGATGTGACCAGATTCGGTGCCAAGGGTGACGGGGAACATGACGATACCCACTTTATTCAGGCTGCCATCATGGCATGTCCGGTGAACAGCAGAGTGTATTTCCCCGCAGGAACCTACCGTATTACCAGCCTGTTCTTAAAAAGCCACATCCGTATTGAACTGGCAGAGGGTGCGGAGCTTAAGGCATTTACCGACAGAGAGAAATTCCCCACATTCCCTGGCATGTTACAAAGCTATGATGAGACCGACGAGTACAATCTCGGCACCTGGGAGGGCAATCCCTTACCTATGTTCTCCGGCATCATCTGCGGTATCGGTGCAGAAGACGTGGTGATCTACGGACAGGGTAAGATCAACGGCAACGCTTCCAAAGAAAACTGGTGGAAAGACCCCAAGGTTATGAACATTGCGTTTCGCCCCAGACTGTTTTTCATCAGCGGATGTAAAAATGTGACTTTGCAGGGTGTGACCTTCTGCAATTCCCCTTCCTGGACCCTGCATCCCTATTTCAGCAATGATCTGAAATTCATCGGTGTGACCGTGCAGAATCCCAGCGATTCCCCCAACACCGACGGACTGGATCCGGAATCCTGCAAAAATGTGGAGATCCTGGGTGTGCGTTTTTCCCTGGGAGATGACTGTATTGCAGTCAAGAGCGGTAAGATCTACATGGGCAAAAAGCATAAGACTCCTTCCGAGAATATCCATATCCGTCAGTGCCTTATGGAGAACGGCCACGGTGCCGTAACTCTGGGAAGTGAAATGGCAGGCGGCGTGGTAAATCTGACAGTGGAAGACTGTATTTTCCGTCATACAGACAGAGGTCTGCGTATCAAGACCCGTCGCGGCAGAGGAAAAGATGCAATTCTCAGCAATATCATTTTCCGAAATCTGACGCTGGACCATGTGATGACACCGCTGGTGGTCAACTGCTTCTATTTCTGTGATCCCGACGGCAAGACCACTTATGTCCAGTCCAGAGATGTTTACCCTGTGGACGACAGAACACCGCAGGTGAAAAAGATGGTATTTGAAAACATGGAATGTACGAACTGCCATGTGGCAGCTGCGTTCTTCGACGGACTTCCCGAGCAGAAGATCGAGGAAATCTACATGAAGGACATTTCCATCAGCTACGCTGAAGATGCCAAGTGTGATGTCCCCGCCATGTCTGACGGCGTGGAGAAGAGCAGCAAGCGCGGAATGTTTGCCAGAAATGTAGCAAAACTGACACTGGACAATGTGAAGATTGAAGGACAGGTCGGAGAAGCTTACGAACTGGAAGGTGTGGATGAACTGATCAGACGTTGATATAATGAGCGCAAGAGAGCCAGAGGGAGCTCGCTCACTCTCGGTGAACGGTGAAGTGATTGAGTGATGAAATCACGAAATAATGAGCGCAAGAGAGCCAGAGGGAGCTTGCTCACTCTCGGCGAACGGCGAAGCTGATCATGATAGCTGCGAAGCAGGATGTAGAGTGCGATAGCACGGAATTCGTGAGCTCACGCTATAATAGAGATAAGCAGAAGAGAATACGGCCCAGGAGCCGTGATCGGAATGGAGGAAAATATGCAGTTAGGAATCCGTTTACATGATACGAAAAAGCTTCCTTTTGAGGAGCGTATTGCCAATGTACATGAGCTGGGCTTTGCCTGCGGACATCTGGCTCCGGGCAAGGTGATCAGCGAGTTTCCCACCACGGATGAGGCGCTGACCCCGGGACTTGCCATGTACATGAAAAATGTATTCGCAAAAAATCAGGTGGATGTTGCGGTATTAGGATGCTATTTGAACCTGGCAAACCCCAACCCGGAGCAGCTTGCGAAAATTACCCACCGTTATATGGCACATATCCGTTTTGCTTCCTGGCTGGGCTGCGGTGTCGTGGGAACTGAGACCGGTGCTCCCAACGAGACCTATACCGCGGTACCGGAATGCCACGGAGAAGAAGCATTACAGACCTTTATCACCAACTTACGCCCGGTAGTAAAATACGCGGAGCAGATGGGCGTTGTCATGGCCATCGAACCGGTATGGAAGCATATCGTATACAACCCCGCCAGAGCCAGAAGAGTGCTGGATGAGATCAATTCTCCCAACCTTCAGATCATTCTGGATCCGGTGAACCTGTTGGATTACTGCAATTACAAGGATCAGGTGGCTATCGTGGATGAAGCAATCGATCTGCTGGGTGAAGATGTGGCTATGGTACATCTGAAAGATTTTATTCCCGAGGACGGGAAGCTTCGTTCTGTAGGCTGCGGTCTGGGACAGATGGATTATACTTCTGTACTGAAGTTTATGAAGGAGCGGAAGCCCTTTATCCATGCCACTCTGGAGGACACCACACCGGAAAATAACGTGCAGGTGAAAAATTTTATTCAGGGACTCTATGACAATCTGTAAAGATGTGGTATACTCTTTCGAGAGTATTCCCAGTAGATTGGTAGGAACAGTGAATTATGTTAAATGAATTTTCCAGAACAGAATTATTGATCGGCAAGGAAGCCATGCAGCGCCTGTACGGCGCAAGAGTTGCTGTCTTCGGCATCGGCGGTGTCGGCGGTTATGTGGTGGAGGCTCTGGCCCGCAGTGGTGTAGGAGCCTTTGATCTGATCGATGACGATAAGGTCTGTCTGACGAATATTAACCGTCAGATCATCGCTACCAGGAAGACCATCGGCAAATACAAGGTAGATGTCATGGAGGAACGTGTACACTCCATCAACCCGGAGGCACAGGTTACAGTACACAAATGTTTTTATCTCCCGGAGACGGCAGACCAGTTTGATTTTACCCAGTATGATTACGTGGTGGATGCGGTGGATACCGTGACTGCCAAGCTGGAGATCATCATGCGGGCGAAGGAGGCGGGAGTTCCCGTTATCAGCTGTATGGGAGCCGGCAACAAATTAGACCCCACGCAGTTCCATGTGGCGGATATCTACAAGACTACCATGTGCCCTTTGGCGAAGGTCATGCGCAGAGAACTGAAAAAGCGCGGTGTGAAGAAGCTGAAGGTGGTGTATTCTACGGAAAGCCCGGTGAAGCCGCTGGAAAATATGGAAAACAGCTGCAAGACAGGCTGTGTCTGCCCTCCGGGTACCACTCATAAATGCACGGACAGAAGAGCCATCCCCGGCAGTATTTCATTTGTACCGTCCGTAGCGGGATTGATTCTCGCAGGCGAAGTGATCAAGGATCTGATTGCAGAAAAAGAATAGCTTTTTTATTAACTGTGCGGTATAATTCTATTATGCATGAACCGTTAAAGGTACAAAGGAGGTTGCTTTATTTATGACAGAAGAGGTAAGCAAAGAACAGATCAAAGGGGAAAATGGGACAGGTATTGATGAAGCTAAGCGCCTGAAGGAGAAAAAGGGAGCTAACATGGTAGTCAAGATCCTGGCGATCGTACTGGTACCGCTTATAGCGATCGCAGTCATTGCCATCCTGGCATTGAATTCCGCAGGGGACAGAATTTCCGACGCGATGATGAAGCATGAGCTGGCAGCGACGGAATATGCACTGGAAATGAGCCTGAACAATTCCGCTCCCGGAGACTTTTCATACGAGAACGGAGCACTTTATAAAGGGGAACTGAATCTTACGGACAATAAGCAGGTACTCGATGCTTTGAAACAGAATGCCGGTGTGGATGTGGCACTGTTCTGGGGCAGTGATCTGGCTGTGACCAATCTGACCGGAGGTACCATCACTCTGAGTGAAAAAGTGGCTTCCAAGGTACTGGGTGGAGAAAGCTATTTTTCCAATTCCCTGAAGCTGGGGGATACCGGATGCTATGCATATCTGGCACCTTTGAAGAATACCGACGGCACGGTTGTGGGTATTCTGGCTGCCTGTATGCCGGTAAGGGAAGTGAATGCGCTTTACAAAGGGATTGTAACCGGAAGAGCAATAGCGATTCTGATCCTTGTGGCAGCATTCTGTGTCTCCACCTTTATTGTAGTAGGCATGATCTCCAAAGCACTACTGGGTGTAGTAGGTAATCTGGATCAGATCGCAGAGGGTAAATTGAACTTCAAGGTTCCCGATAAGCTGTTAAACCGCAGTGATGAAGTAGGTAAGAGCGCACGGGCTGTATACTCTGTAGTGAACGGCTTTTCCGGAATTATCAGGGATATTCACAATTCCATGCTGGATATGAATGAGTTTACGGGAACGTTCACCAGCAATTTTGACAGCATCGGACAGTCCATTTCTTCTGTAAATACAGCTGTGAATGAGATTGCCCAGGGAGCTACCACACAGGCGGCGGATACCCAGAAAGTCAGCGAAAGCATGAACGAGATGAGCAATGCACTGGGCCGTACGGCAGACAGTGTTAATGCTTTGAGCAGCAGTGCTGCCAACATGAAGGAGAGCAATGCTACCGTGGACAGCACCCTGAAGGAACTGTTGGAGATCAGCTCTCATACACAGCAGTCGGTGGATCAGGTGCAGGAGCAGACCAATATCACCAACGAGTCCGCACAGGCGATTCAGGCAGCTACCGATATCATCGCAGGTATTGCGAACCAGACCAACCTGCTGTCATTAAATGCCAGTATTGAGGCAGCGAGAGCCGGTGAGATGGGCAGAGGCTTTGCAGTCGTAGCGGAAGAGATCCGTGGTCTGGCAGACCAGTCCAGGGAATCCGCAGACAAGATCCGCAGCATCGTGGAGAACCTGATCAGCAATTCCAACCAGAGCGTTCAGATCATGAACGGTGTGGTAGGTGAGATCCATCAGCAGAACGAGAAGCTGGGTACCACGCTGAATGTCTTCAGCACCCTGAACCAGGAGGTTCAGAAGGTAGTCGGTGAGATCAATGTGATCTCCGGCGAGCTGGATCATATTGAGAATTATAAGACGGATGTGGTGGAGAAGATCGACGGACTTACCGAGATCTCCCAGAACAATGCGGCAAGCACCGAAGAGACCGCAGCTACCATGGATCAGCTGGCGGAGATCGTGGAGGATTGCCGACAGGCTACCACACAGCTGAATGAAATTGCGGGTTCACTGAATGCAAATGCGAAGAAATTCCAGCTCGGATAAGATGGAACGGAGCAAATGGAGAAATGAAGAGGGGCACTGTTACAGAAAAAACTGTGGCAGTGCCCTTTTTGGAAAGGAGACAGCCAATGGAGGATACCGCAATATTGGAACTGTATTGGGCGAGGGACGAACAGGCCATCGCAGAGACGCAGAAAAGTTACGGAAAATATTGTTACAGCATTGCCTACCATATCCTGCATGACAGGGAGGATACGGAAGAGTGCCTGAATGATACCTGGATGCGGGCATGGAATGCCATACCTCCGAAAAAACCGAATCGTCTGGAGCTGTTTCTGGGAACTATTACCCGGAACTTGTCGTTTGATAGATGGAAGGCGAAAAATGCACAGAAACGTGGGAATGGTATTATGGATACGACGCTGGATGAACTGGCAGAGTGCATTCCGGCGGCGCATAACACAGAAGAAGCCGTGGAAGCGGCGGAACTGGAGCGGAGCATCAATGCGTTCCTGCATACACTTTCGGAACAGGAGTGCAATGTATTCCTGCGCAGATACTGGTTCGTAGAGGAATATGCGGAGATCGCCGGGCGTTATGGAATGAATCTGAATACGGTGAAGACATCGCTGTTCCGGACCAGAAAAAAACTGCAAAAATATCTGGAACAACAGGGAATCGTCTTATAGACGGAGAAAGAGACGAAAGCGGTGATGAAGGATATGAGCGATTGTAATAAGAACAATAATCAAGATGTGAATTTAAAAGAAGAAAAACTGTTCCGGGCGATGTCCGGAGTGGATGAGGATCTGTTGCTTCGAAGCGAACAGATCAGAAATTCGGGAAGGGTACATAAGTTCCCGATGCGCTATGTGACCCGCATTGCGGCAGCCTGCCTGTGTTTCGTGGTAGCGGGAGTATTGTATATGACAATGAGCAGTACCAAAATGGCAGACAGTACCGGCAATGCGGATACGGCAGCACCACAGATGGCCTACGGTATCACTGAGGATCAGGAGATCCAGGAAGAGGCGGTGGATGCTGCCCGGTCGGGGGATACAGCAGGAGCAGAGAACGAGATCCAGAAAGAGGCGGCAATGGCGGAAGAGGAGGCTGCTATGCCGGAGGGTGAGGCTGCGGAGGATAGTGCCAATATGGCTGAAATGACAGACTCTGCTTCGACAGACAGCGGACAGCAGGCAGCATCCGGGAACAGCATAGACGGGCAGAAACAGAGCGGACTGGAGAGCGCGTTATCCGTCAGCGGTAATGAAAGTTCACAGGACAGTACAGAGGCGGCCCCAGAAGAGGATGGAATTCTTAAAAAGAAGGAAAGACAATTACCGAAGAAAATGACAGTGAAAGGACAATAAAGCAATGAGTACGATAGAGAAACACGACATGACCCAGGGAAAGATACTGTTACCCTTAGTATCTTTTACAATCCCGTTGGTACTGGGGAATCTGTTTCAGCTGACCTACAATGCAGCGGACTCCGTCATTGTGGGAAAATATGTAGGAGAACAGGCACTGGCGGCAGTTGGAACTTCCACTCCTATTATGAATATTGCAATCCTGTTGATCAGCGGGATGTGCATGGGAGCCAGTGTGTTGATGAGCTCCCAGTACGGAGCGAAGGATTATGATACTTTATCCAGACAGATCAGTACGACGATGTTAGCTGGCTGCGGGTTTTCCGTAGTGTTTTCACTGCTGATGCTTCTTCTGGCGAATCCGGTGCTTCGGCTCATTCGGGTGCCGGAGACAGCCATACCCGAAGCTGCGGCATATCTTAGGATCATTTTCATGGGCCTGATCTTTACGTTCATGTATAATTTTCTGGCGAATACCATGCGGGCGCTGGGAGACAGCAAGACGCCGCTGTATTTTCTGGTGACCAGTGCTTTCCTGAATATCTTCGGAGATCTGTTTTTCGTTGTGGTACTGCGCTGGGGTGTGGCGGGAAGTGCCATTGCCACAGTGTGCAGCGAGGGACTTTGCTGCCTGCTGTGCGGTATATATATTAAGAAAAAGATTCCTCTTTTATGTCTTGGGAAAAAGTGGTGGGTATTCGATAAGAGCCTGCTGGGTAAGACAGTCAGCTACGGCAGTACCAGTGCCATGCAGCAGGTATGTCTGCAGCTGGGAAAACTGATCATACAGTCTGTGGTCAATACGCAGGGTGTTGCGGTCATGGCGGCATTTACCGCGGTGAACCGAGTGGATGATTTTGCCTATACACCACAGCAGAATATCGGACATGCCATGACGACTTTTCTGGCACAGAACAAGGGTGCAGGGCATAAGGAGCGGATGAAGAAGGGATTCCAGACAGGTCTTTTGATCGAACTGGTCTATTCCATCGGATTGTTCTGTGTGATCTGGGGACTGGCTCCGCAGATCATGACATTGTTCGCCGAGGACGGGGATGCACAGGTGGTATCTCTGGGCATCAGTTATCTGCATCTGATCTCCTGGATGTATATTCTGCCGGGATTGACCAATGGTGTGCAGGGATTCTTCCGTGGTATTGGTGATCTGAAAGTGACATTGTACAGCACATTTATGAATATGTTCGGCAGAGTTGTGGCAGTATTTGTAATGATCCGTCTGTTACAGATGGAATTTGCCAGCCTGGCCTGGGCCAATATGGTCGGATGGATCGTGATGCTGTTGTTCGAGGTGCCGCTGCTAGTGAAGTCTATGCGGAACGGCGAGTGCGGATAGAATGAGCATGTGGCGGACGGTCGCGGGAGACCTCGGGAAATGCCGCAGAGTCTTGGCAATTGGGGGCGTAAAGCAGTGTCGAAAGTCGGGGAGCGGATAGAGTTAAGGATAGGAAATTTTACATGAAGTATGGAAAGATCGTAGAGGGAAAATTCATTGACCGTCCCAACCGGTTTATTGCCCATGTGGAGATTGCAGGGAAAGCGGAGACGGTGCATGTGAAAAATACCGGAAGATGCAGGGAACTTTTGCTCCCCGGGGCAGCGGTGCGTCTGGAACAGTCGGATAATCCGGCAAGAAAGACATTGTATGACCTGGTGGCTGTTTATAAAGACAGGATCGGCTGGATCAACATTGACAGTCAGGCACCGAATAAGGTCGTGAAGGAATGGCTGGAGGCGCAGGACTATGATGTGGTCAGACCGGAGTATACCTATGGAAATTCCCGCATTGATTTCTATCTGGAAAAAGGGGAGCACAAAATACTCATGGAAGTGAAAGGCTGTACTCTGGAGATCAACGGCATCGGCTATTTTCCCGATGCACCCACGGAGCGTGGGGTGAAGCATCTGCGGGAACTGGCCGCAGCGAGACAGGAAGGATATGAATGTGTGGTTGCCTTTGTGATTCAGATGGAAGGAGTGACGGAAGTACGTCCTTATGTGGAAATGCAGCCGGAATTTGGTACCGCTCTGGCGGAAGCCGAGGCCGCTGGGGTGAAGGTGTTGTTTTTGCCATGCAAGGTGGGTAGAGACTGGCTGAAGATAGATGGAAAGTTACGCGAGCAATGAGCCTCGCATAGGCATAGTGAAGACAGCGATGGGCGCTTGCGCATGATTCGCTGTCTTTACTTATGCCGAGATGCGGCGA
>NZ_QUIU01000004.1:196705-198320 GCF_003480225.1 Clostridium sp. AM34-9AC | reverse complement strand
GAGACCACAGAACAGCTGAATAACCGCATCCGTTATACGGGCCAGCAGTATGATGAACTGACAGAGCAGTATTACCTGCGGGCGAGGTATTATAATCCGGTTGCCGGGCGTTTCATGCAGGAAGACGTCTATCAGGGGGATGGACTGAATCTGTATGCGTACTGCGGGAATAACCCAGTGGTGTATGATGATCCGAGTGGGTATGAAAGGAAAGCTTGTCCTCCGCAGGGGAAAATTAGTGAAAGTGTTGATGAGACCAGCTATGGGAAGTCAAGTAGTAATTGTACGGAATTGGTACCATATTATCCCGCAAATAATGGAGCTGAGAGTGGTACAGCAACTATTAATCCGAATGACATTAGATTTAGTCAAAGCTCAGTTAATGGTGCAAGTGAAATTATTGATAGCATGAAAGCAAAAGGCTGGGATGGAGACCCAATTGATGTTGTTAGAATGCCAGATGGTAATTTGACAACTATTGATAATACAAGAGTATTAGCAGCTCGTTACGCAGAAATAGATGTGCAAGCCAATGTACATGCTTTTGATGAAGTGTTACCACAGGATTTAGATTTAATTGAAAGGCTTACAACACCAAAAGGGGTTCCACAGACATGGGGGGATGCTGTATTATTAAGGATAGGTAAACAAAATAGCGGATATAGAAACACATATCCATTAGGTTCAAATATAATTGGATGGAGCGGTAATTAAATGATAGAATTATTAGAAGAATATGAAAGACCTAATAACTTTGTATATCCCAAATCAATTATTAAATTATTAGAATTAAATCTTACAAATTTTGATGTCTGGTATTTTATGGATAAAGAAAGTGTAAGAATCAGGCTTGCTGGCTTGCAAAAAAGATATCCTGAAAGAAATCTAATTCCATTTGCGCGAAGAGGGGACTGTGACGACATAGCGTGTTTTGAAGTTGGAAAAGGAGAACAAGTATATGTGATTCATGATTTTGCTTCAAGTGGCTATGAACAACGGAAGATATATGAGAATGTGTGGAAATGGCTAGAAGATGTTGTTGAAACCATGATAGAATTTGAACTTATGGAGGAAACGGAATGAAAGATATGGATTTAAGTAGGGAGATTTCTTATGCTTTACGCCATGCACCATGGGAATATGAACTAGAAATGGACGAAGAAGGATGGGTTCCAGTTGAACAGCTTTTAGATGCATTGCATAGAACCGTGAAATGGAGCAACATCTGTGAAGCAGATTTGAAGGAGATGATTGAAAAATCTGAGAAGAAACGCCATGAACTTGCAGATGGGAGAATCAGGGCATTTTATGGACATTCAATACCAATGAAAATTTTAAAAGAAGAAAAGGTGCCACCAGATGTTTTGTATCATGGTACAGCAAGGCGATTTTTAGAATCAATCAATGAAAATGGTTTATTACCTCAGAGTAGGCAATATGTTCATTTATCACAAGATATTGAGACTGCTGAAAATGTGGGAATGCGCCATGATGATAAGCCGTGTATATTAATCATTGATGCAAAAATGGCATGGAATGACGGAATAAAATTTTACTTCGGCAATGAAAAAGTATGGCTGGCAGATAAAATACCCAGTAGATACATCAGAAAGAT
>NZ_QUIU01000004.1:361-196695 GCF_003480225.1 Clostridium sp. AM34-9AC | reverse complement strand
GCTGGCAGATAAAATACCCAGTAGATACATCAGAAAGATGTAACAATTTTGTAACATTTTCCTTGACGCCTCCTAAACATCCATGTTACAATGGCACTCACCAGTGGGTGTAAGGGGGATGAAATATTCCCTTAATACCTAAACAAAAACACATAATAGGAGATGTTTCGTAGCTACTATGAGCTATGGTGCATTTCCTATTTTTCCGTTACATGGTAATCCCTACAAAACTGTTCTAAAGCATAACAAATTTTTGAACAGCAGAGAAAGTTATGCCATACTACATTTCACCCAACGGCTCTGCCGGTGGGAGTTTCTCGGCTTATGCCGTCCTCCGGCGGCATAAGTCCTTTAACCTGCACTATTTTCGACCCTATTTATTTTGGCACTATCTTAAGAAATCAAATCTCTCACATTTCCCCAACAAGCCTTAAAAAGTTTATCATGGGTAACTACCTCGACTTCGCTCTTAAAATTGCACACAGGGGCAACACAGGCTCTTACAAGGGCAAGAGAAAGTTGGCTTGCCTGCCTGAAAATTATATTTGTGCATTATTACTGTTTTTCTCTGTTTTTGGTCTATGGCATAAAGCTAATTCTGCTCATTTTTAATGGATTTAAATAAAAATCTGCTCAAAAAGCAAAAAATTGACTTGCAACCTTTCTTTTTCAGAGTTAACATCACACACCACGAAAGCGATTCGTAAGTCTTTTGTGAGTCCTGTGTTCTGCAGGATGTATCCATCTCCATGAAAGTCAGCGGTATCCATTCGGGATATTTTGCGTCTGACCAGAAGTGGATAGGCTATACCACTCTTGCACACTTGGTTGCTGAAAGATGCGTAATTCCTAGAAAGATGCTTAACAGTTGAGATTGCCACTATTTTGCCAAACATTGAGAATGGAGCAGATTTTTATGATTAAAGAGAATTATATTTATGTGGGTATTGACCTACATAAGGAGACCCACACAGCAGTTATGATTGACTGCTATAATCAAAAGCTGGGAGAGATTACTTTCCCAAACAGACCAGCCGATTTTCCTAAGCTGGTAGCGAAAGTGAAAAAATGTAATACGGATGGTAAGACTATAGTTTTTGGTCTGGAGAATGCTTATGGTTACGGCAGACCTTTAGCGGTGTGGCTGATTGATAAGGGGTATTTTGTTAAGGATGTAAATACTGCTATTTCTCATCGTCAGGCAAAGCACCGTGGTGCCATGTATCGCAAGAGCGATAGCGACGATGCAGAAGCTATTGCACTTGCAACTCTAAATATGCTTGATAAACTTCCGGATGCCTGCCCTAATGATGCATACTGGTCACTTGGTCAGTTGGTGCATCGCAGGGATAACATCATGAAACAGCGAACCAGACTGGTTAATCAGTTGCACGAGCAGCTGTGTATTGCATATCCGTCTTACAAGTCATTTTTTAATGACATCAGCAGACCTACTGCACTGTATTTCTGGGAGCATTACCCATCCAAAAAGTATCTAAAAGGTAAGTCTGTGGAAGATTTGCGAGCGGAACTTGTTCCTGTCAGCCACAATAAATGCTCCACCAAGACCTGCGAGAAAATCTTGGATGCAGTAGCCAGTGATAAGGTGAAAAACAATGCTTATCAAGATGCAAGGGATATGGTGACTCTTAGCATAGTCAGTGATTTACAGCACTATGACAGCCAACTGGCAGAGGTAGACAAGATGCTGGAACAGATGTATAAGATGCTTGGCTGCACGCTTACAACCATTCCCGGTGTAAATGTTATCACAGCAGTGAAGATTCTTGCTGAAATCGGTGATATCAAACGCTTTAGTAATGCCAATAAACTGGCACAGTTTGCCGGAATTGCACCGCTTCATTTATCATCCAGCGGAAAGGGGAAAGATTTAGCCACCAAGCAAGGTAACAGACGATTGCAGGCAACCATTTATTTCCTTGCGATTCAGATGGTGCAGATATCTTCTAAGGGTACACCGAGAAATCCTGTAGTACGAGCATACTATGAGAAACGTAAAGCAGAAGGAAAAACCAGCCAACAGGCACTGATTTGCATTTCAAGACGGTTAATCAGTATTATTTATGGAATGTTAAAGCATGGTACGGAATATCGTATGCCAGTGGTGGAAAGTGCTGGCGAAAAGTAGTGAAATAATGGCAAATATGTAGTAGAATTTTAAGCAGATGTGATAGTCAGCTTTGGGAAGTGTACGCATTTTCCGGAAGAGTGGCATCGGCTTGGATTATTATAAGGGTAAAGAGTTTATGTCAAGAGTGATAGTAATTCTCTTTGTGAGCGTTGCATCGGGACAGTCAGTGGAAATCTTGTTTGTATTTAAATCGCCGTCTTGGACGAAAAAAATACAAAAATGTGGAATTTTACCGTTTGAAAAGTCTCCATTTTCGCTATATAAGCAAAATAAGTAAATTCCGTACAAAAATTTCTGATTTGGGAAATTTTTTGTATGGAATTTGTCGTTTTTATGCTATTTACACCAAAACAACCTTGACTTTACAGGTGCAGACCAAGCTCTCTCGCAAGAGAGAGCTTTTGGGATGCTATATACCCGCTGATTTTTTCGTTACACAAAAATCGCATTTCGTTACATAGGATTGAATTTCAAAGGAAAAGTGGCGATATAAAAAAGGAAATGTTTGAATGGAATAAGATCCGGGGGAGTAGAAGACGAATGCTGAAAATAGCAATATGTGACGATGAACAGCCCATAAGAGAATACCTGAAAAGGCTGGTAGAGAAATGTACGGAGGGGGAAATCCGACTGTTTGTCGACGGCGGAGAACTGTTGGCGGATCCGACGGCGTTTGACCTGATCCTGTTAGATATTTCCCTGAACCGGGAGCAGAATGCGGCGGAACCGGACGGTATGGAGACGGCCAGAAAGATCCGTGAAAGGTCGGATGCACTGATTATCTTCGTGACGGCCTTACGTGAATATGTGTTTGAAGGCTATGATGTGGGGGCGTTTCATTATCTTTTGAAGCCTATCGATGAGCAGAAGTTCACAGAAGTCATGGACAGGGCAATCTGCCAGATCCGGAGTAAAAAGAATGTTGAACCGCTGGTTATAAAAGTAGGCGGCAACTATGTCAGGATTCCTGTGGATGATATCCTCTATGCCGAGAACCAGGCCAGAAAAATTATGCTGCACACCAAGTCAAAGAAGGAGCCCTACTGTTTTTATGAAAAAATGGAAGTGCTGGAGCAGAAGCTGGGAGATCGCTTTTTCCGCTCCCATCGGGGATTTCTTGTGAATTTGCAGGAGGTGGCCCGGTATGACAACAGCAACATAGAATTGAAAAACGGTGAGAGCGTATTTTTAGCAAAACAGAAATACAATGACTTTGTCACCGCATACATGAAGTATCTGAGAAAAGTGTAAGCGGTGATGCTTCAGAAAGGAATCAGCGGGTGATGGGCCTGCTGATTTTTTGATGTTTCGTTACATGAAAAGATCGGTTCGTTACAAAACATATTAAGGGTGAAAGAAAAGCGGCGATATAGAAGACAGAGAGAAAAAATTGCAGATCAAAGGAGGTCGCAAAATGAGGATCACAACCCAAATGCTGGCAAATTCCGCATCAAAAAGCGGGATTCCCATTCAGAGAACGTCGCTCTTGGATATTATCAATAACAAGTCATCCCAGAACCTGCTGGGAACCATCGGGAAGAGCATGAACACCACAAGTACCGGTGCCACGGACATTCTGAGGAAAAATAATTATGCAAAGCTGGAGGATCTGTCGGAGAAGTTGAGCCAATCTGCGTCAAAGCTTGCAGGCAGCGATAAGGATTCCATCTACGACAAGGCAAAAGAGAGCGGAGACACCACGGACATCCTGAGTGATGTGAACAAAATGGTGGAAGCGTACAATGCTACCATGAAGCAGCTTAAGACCACCGGCGGAATCATGAATGAATTTTACCAGCAACAGTTAAAAAACATTCCAGCGGGCAGTAAAGAATCACTGGAAAGTATAGGAATCAGTCAGGCAAAGGACGGAAGCCTGATCGTGGACGAGAAAGTATTCCGGAATGCGGATGCGGATACCTTACAGAAGGTACTGGGAGGAGAGAATGGCATCGCCTCCAAAATAGGATTTCTCGGTGAGCACATCAATAAGAATGCTTCCGAAAATGTGGTCAGCGCATCCAACCGGTATGGTTCCAATGGGGCAACCTATATGGAAGCTTTTGAGGCTAACAAGTATAATTTCTTTGGGTAAGATTGTGTTGTAAAAAAGGCATTGTATTTCAAAAAAATTGAGATACAGTGCCTTTTTGCATATCTGAAATGGAGACCGAATTCTGGCATTAACATTTCTGCATCAATTCTAAAACATTTCTACAAAACTTCCGGGATACATAATATACAGGATAGGAAAATCGAAGTATAATAAATAAAAAAGTATAGGATACCTCGGAAAGGGATAACAAATGAGAATATTAGAAATTATATTGCCGGTACTTGTCATGCTGGTTCTCGGTATGGCATGCAGAAAATTAAAGTTACTTACCAAAAGTGGAATAGATAATATGAAACTGCTGGTAACCAATATCATGCTTCCGGTGGCAATCTTTCATGCACTGGCCACAGCGGATTACAGTGTGGAGACCTGGAAACTGGTGGGGATTATGTTCGTTATGCTGGTGGTATCTTTCGGAGTAGGATTTCTGTTGAAGCCGCTTATGAACGAAGAATACCGCAAGTACCTGCCGTTTATGGTCAGTGTATATGAGGGTGGCCTCATGGCGTATCCTTTGTATACCAGCCTGTGCGGGCAGGAAAATCTCTCACAGATCGCAGTACTGGATATTGCAGGACTTTTGTTTGGATTCAGCATCTATATGGGGATGCTGGGACAGGTGGAAAACGGAGAGAAGATCAATGCAAAGAAACTATGTATGAGTGCATTCCACACACCGGCATTTATTGCAAGTGTGCTTGGAATCCTGGCAGGACTGTCCAAGGTGGTGATTTGCCTGATTGACAGTCCCTTCGGCGGTGCATATCTGGCGGTGGAAGGGATCCTTACCACATCCGTGACAGCAATCATTCTGATCGTTGTGGGATATAGCATGGAACTGACAAAGGAACTGATCCGGCCATGCCTGAAGACAATCCTGATGAGAGTTCTGCTACAGACACTTATGGCAATTGGAGTGCTGTGGGCAGTGCATTTGTGGATAGGAGATAATATGCTGTTGAATCTTGCCATCATTTCCTATATGTCGGCGCCGGCCACTTTCAGCATGCAGACTTTTCTGAAAAAGGAAGAGGGCAGTGCCTATGTATCAACAACCAATTCTATGTACTGTATGGTGTCGATTCTGGTATATATCATTCTGGCAGCAGTGGTTTATTAGAAGTGTGAAAAAGGCAAGCAGGATAATTATATATATTCCTAAAAGCAGGATTTGAGAATATCTGCAGATTCTTCGATATAATATCCGGAATTATCTTTTTCCCAGAAGGCACAATATGTTTTTTTGACAGGAACCTGGTTCCTTACAAGCGGTATCCTGCTGTCCGGTCTGGTTGATGACAAGAATGCAGGGGTTATTTTTTAAATCTTCGGTTTCCAGGGAACTTAATTTACTGAGTGGATTTTTGGAGGAAAGTTCAATATAAATTTTACTTTCTGCCAGCATTTCATTATTATACGCATCCGAAAAAGCTCTTCTCTGGTTGTTGATGGCAAGATCAACAGCGTCATTTTTCCATAGCATGATACAATTCTTCATGACTTCCCACCATAATTTTTACTTCTATGGTAGGATATTAATAACTTAATCTCTTGATAAATAAGTGGTCGTTTACTATAGTAAAAAGTAATCAGTCACTTATTTTATTCTGAGGAAGGCAAAAACATTTATGATAAAACCTGACCCCGATTCCTGTCATCTCCTGCTGGACAGCAGGCTTGCGAACGAGGAAGTACAGAAAAATCCATACACTTACAATAACATCAGAGAAGTCCTGTCGGATGGAGCATTAAACGCAGCAACTGTGGAACACCCGGTGACGGTCTACATTGCTCCCGGCATCTATTGGCTGGAGGATCCGCAGTCGGAGGCGGTGATCGTAAGGGAGGATCCGAAGGATCTTTACCCTTACGGATGCAAGGTAAACTGCGCAAATCTGAAATTGGTGGGGCTGTCGGAGAACCCGGAGGATGTGGTGATTGCCGCCAACCGGGGGAACGACCATGGAGCGAAGGGGAATTATACTCTGTTCCATTTTTCCGGGGAACAATTGGAGATGGAAAACCTGACTCTGGGGAATTATTGCTGTGTGGATCTGGATTATGCATTGGATCCTGCGCAGTCTGTGAAAAAGAGGACAGAAGCCATTACGCAGGCACAGCTGGCGGATACGAATGCCGATAAGTTCCATGCGAAGAATTGCCGGTTTGTCAGTCGCCTGAACCTGTATCCCGTATGTGGCGCGGGCAGAAGCCTGTATGAACATTGTCATTTTGAACAGACGGACGATGCTCTGAATGGAAATGCAGTGTACCTGGACTGTGAGTTTGATTTTTACAGCGGAATGCCGATCTATCAGGCTTCCGGTACGGGAGCGGTATTCTTAAACTGTACATTTCATTGTAAATATCCACAGGATGGGGAGACTCACGCACAGTATTTTACAAAAGTCGGAGGACAGATCGCACTGATCGACAGCAGCTTCGCAGGTCTGCCGGACACCAAAGTTGCGGTCTTGTGGACGAAATATCCTTCCGTAGCATTGAAGTGCTATCAGGCGAATGTGACATATCCGGAAGGCCGGTTTACGCCTCCGGAGGTTGCGGATTCCCATACGGTGGACATTGACGAAAAGATGCTGGCAGAGGCCTACTATATCCGTAAGGATGGAGAAACGGTCTACAATGTCTATAATCTGCTGGGCGGGAAAGATGACTGGGACCCGTTGGGGAACGGAGAAGTGATCCGCTTTGCCGGAAAAACAGATATTCCTACACAGCTTCTGCTGGAGTCAGAGGCTTTTGAACTGGAAGCAGGCGGATCTTCCATAGATATAAAGGGAAAATGCCTGACCTTTGATGGGCGTGAGAGGAAGTGTGAGATACATTTTAAAATAGAAGGAGACAGTGCAGACTCCATAGAAATACAGCGTGTGTCGGAGGGGAGCTGTCTGCTGCAACTGAAAGACAGTAATATAGACCATGAGACGGAAGTAGTACTCACGGCGCAGACCAAAGAGGGATTGCAGACCGGTGCGTATGTCAGAATTCATCCCCGGAAAGTGGCGGCACCAAGGCTTACGGGCAATCCGGTGATCTGTCTTGAAGGCAAAATGCTGCGGCTGTCTTATGATTTTACGGAAGCGGAGAATGACTGCTCGGATATTATCTGGTATCGAAGCAGAAACATTCGGGGAGAGGACAAAATCGTGACGGCAATCTCCCAACCGGATCAGCCGGAGAAAGTTTATGCCCTCACCGGAGATGATGTGGGATATTATATTTTCGCACAGATAAGACCCAGAACGAATCGCAGCGAATACGGGGAAGCAGTGCAGTGCTTTTATGAAAAAGCTATTTCGCCGGAAGATGTGGAAACAGACAGGATCTGGACAGATTTTCATAACCTTCCTCTTTACAGCCATGCCGGAAACGAAAAAGGTGTATGGAATTTTGATGCGAAGCGTCCGGCGGATACCTGTGATTTTGAAAAGTGGGATCGGGAAAAGACGCAGGTCTCCTGGCACTACGGTGCAACAGGGGACGGCAGTAAGGGCGAAGGGCTCTATCAGGGAATGCAGGGGGCCAGGATCCGCTATACGCCGACCACGGCACCGGAGATGGGAACGGAAACCAAACGGAATATGGAAGTCTTGTTGGAAGCCGATCCGGCAAAGTCTGCCGGACAGGGTTTTGGCAGCGCCGGACAGTATCTGGATGTCTGCATCAAGACGGACACGGACACTCTGGACGGTTATGGACTTCGGATCATCCGTACGGCGGCCCATTCCGATGCAGTATCCATGTATCTGATACAGTATGTGCGTGGACAGGCGCAGTGCATTTCCCGCGAGGTCGTGACAAACTGCTTTGTAACGGGATGCAGAATTTGGGTGCGGTATGAGAACGGAATATTATCGGCAAAAGCATGGACGGTTACGGAACCTACGGTGGTACAGCAGGAAAGGGGCTATGCCCGGGGAGTGGAGCTTACGGCAGAAGTAGGCAGAAGAGAAAATGCCGAAAACACCGGACTACTGATCTGGCACACCGGATCGTTGGGAACGGAGAACTGGAGAAATACCACGATGTTACATGGCGTAAGCATTCTTTATTTTTAAAAATTTCAGACAAAATGTGGTGAGAAAACACAGGAGGAAGGGCGGTAGGATTACCGGAGCTGCTTTTCAGGCGCATTCGGATGTGGATACTGTAGTGAAATATAAGGAGACTGCAATTAAAGAAAGGAGAGAGCAAAGAACGGTTCTTTTTATAAAAGAAATTAGAACAGGTAGCCAAATTCCAATAGCCAAACTTCTCCTAAAGCACCAATCTGCCGGATATTTGAAAGTTGTTTATAATAGTATCTGAAAAAACAGGCAGTTGTGGATAAAACTGCGGAAACTCAAGAATGTCGAAGTGTTGTGGATCCTGATAAAATATGCTATGATATTTTTCAATTAGATCAACTTGCGGATGTTTCATCATGCCCGTACGGGGATGGGTAACAGCAGGAAAAAGTTTATATCAGAAAACGAGGAGGGTGCTGAAATGAAGAAGAAAATGGGGTATTTGCAGGTGATTTTAATGATCGGCTGCATTCCGATGCTTGCAACGATGGTTGCTCTGACTGTATATGCATCGGGCAAAATGAAAGATGAACTGGTCGACAGTACCTATCTGCGGCTGAAAGCATGTGCTACATCAGTGGAGCAATATTTCACATGGGATATCCGTGAGGATATTCTGGAAAAGGATGATATCAGTTATCAGTTTATAGATTCTTTGCAGGATGAGCATATTGAACAGACGCTTTTCATGGAGGATGAGAGATTTATTACTTCCATTGTGGACAAGGATGGGAACAGGGCAGAAGGAACCAAGGCTGATCCACAGATATGGGAGACGGTCAGAGCCGGTAACGATTATAAAACTGATGGAGTAGAGATTCAGGGAGAAGAATATTATGTCTATTATATGCCGGTATGTTCCGATGATGGAGAGATTCTGGGAATGGCTTTTGCCGGAGAACGGGAGAGCATAGTTCAGGATGCAATATCCGACATGTTAAGAAGTCTGGTTCTGCGCTCAGTATGTCTGAATGTTCTTTTTATTGCTGTCATGGTTTATCTGTCATTCAAAATACGAAAACCATTACTGACGACCGCAGAATATATTGACCAAATTGCCAATGGTAATCTGTCAGGCAATCTTGAAGTGAAATCTGTGATCCGTGAAGTGACCACTCTGATCCGGGCATCTGTCAGTATCCACGGATCTGGAAGAGTTGATGCAGTATTTTAAGTAGTTTGAGATATTTGGAGACATTCGTGGACGGGTGCTGCTTTATGTGCTATTATGCAGAATGTCATCAGAAAACAGTAATTGTAGGAAGTAACAGGGATTATAATGAAAAAAAGAATGTTCATGGCACTGGCGGTCGCTCTCACCGGAGTCAGTATGGTGGTGGCAGCAGGAAACGGAGAACTGAAAATACAGAGTGAAACCTCGGTACAGAAAGTACATGCGGCAGGAGTACATCAGATCGGTGTCGAGCCGATCCCGGCTACCGGACAGATTACCATAGAGGATCTGCTGGCGGTACAGGGTGGCGAGACGGAAGATCCCAGAGCACTGGAAGGGGTGTCGGATCCGGAGGATGTTCCGGTAGACGAAGCTTCCGTAGAGGATACGAACGCAGATGAGTATGCATCGTTAGCGATCGCCAATGTGACGAATTACGTCAATGTCCGGACAGAACCGAACACAGACAGTGCTGTAGTGGGCAAAATCTATGACGGAGCGGTGGCACAGATCCTGGATGTGGCAGGAGAGGATCAGGACTGGTTCCGGATCATCTCCGGTAATGTGGAGGGCTATATCAAGGCAGAGTTTTTTATTTACGGAGATGCAGCAGCTGAGGTTGTAGACAATTATGTGACCAGATATGCTGTGGTTATCGCAGACCGTCTGAATGTGAGACAGGATCCTGCCACAGATGCAAAAAGAATTGGTTACATTGACAATGGAGAAAAGGTAAAAATTCTGGAGAATGACGGAGACTGGCTGAAGGTACAGTACACCGACAGCAAGGAAGGCTATGTCTCTGCGGAATATGTTACGATCTCGGAAGAATTTATCTATGCGAAGACAATAGAAGAGGAACAGGCGGAAATTGCCGCACAGAAGGCATTGCAGGCAAGAGAACAGACTGCCGAGCAGGATGCCCCGGAGGTGATCACGAGCATCACACTTCCCGCAACTACTTATACCTCCAATGCGGAACTCAGACAGGGTATCATTGAGTATGCCATGCAGTATCTGGGCAACCGGTATGTACACGGAGGTTCCAGTCTGTCAGGAGGTACAGATTGTTCGGGATTTACCTGCTTTATCTATGCGGAGTTCGGATATTCTATCAGCCGTACACCGGGAGGACAGTATTCCGGTGCCGGACGCAGTATCAGTTCTGAAGAACTTCAGCCAGGAGATATTGTATGTTATAGTTCCAATGGAGGGAAGAGCTGTACCCATGTAGGACTGTATATCGGTGACGGACAGATCATCCATTCCGCCAATTCACGGAAAGGTGTCATTATCAGTGCTGTGGACTACAGTCCCATCATCGGTATGCGAAACGTTATTGATTAATAGAATCGGTTTTGAAATTATGGAGCGCCTGATCTTTGGTGAGTACGAAATCACCGAGGATCTCGTCGCTCCATTTTTGCAGGTCTTCCAGATGAAGGACCACACCGGCATAATTGCGGATGCCGTGGGAGGCCGCCAGCTCTTCGGTATATTCTTCCAGCAGATAGACATTTTCAAACCGTACCGGTCCGGAGGTGTACTGACAGACCAGCGGGATCACACCGGTGGTCTTCCGCTCGATGGAGACACCGTCCTCTGCAACGTGAAAAGTCAGCCAGGCCATACCCTCTAACATGCTGAGAGCATTTTTCTGGGTGGACACATAATTGCCCAGCGAATAATAGCACAGAGACTCATTGCCGTTTTCTGCGGTGATCCATTCCACAGGCTCTACCACATGGGGATGGGTTCCGATAATGACATCGGCACCGGCTTCTGTCATCTCCAGTGCCCATTTTTCCTGATAGCTTGAGATTTTGGAGGAATACTCAGTCCCCCAGTGAGGACAGACGATGACGATATCTGCCAGTTCTTTTGCCCGGGAGATATCCTCTAAGACCTGCGGGTTCAGCGTGGTGAAGTCCATCTGTCCGGTTTTCTCATTTACGGCACACAGAAGATTCAGATGCCCCAGCAGATCTAAGGGGAGTGTCTCGGTATTGGCACCGTAGGTATAATTTAAGATGGCGAAAGTGACATCATCGATGGTAAGTAACGGAATGTCATCTGCCTGTGAAGCGTCTTCGTGAATACCGGTTACCAGTACCTCCGGGTGCTTGTTTTTCCAGAAATCCGCACAGTACAACAGGCCGTCCAGCTTCTGATCCGCGGTATGATTGGATGCCTGCAGAACCACGTTGAATCCGGCATCCGCAATCGCATCCCCAACTTCGGTAGGAGAATTAAAATAGGGAAAACCGGAAAATCCCCGGGAATTGCCGCCCATGACAGTTTCCTGATTGATGATCCGGATGTCTGCCGCGTTTAAGAAGGGTGAAATCCCCTGAAACAGCATGGAGAAATCATAAGTTCCGTCCTCCTGTTTTCCACTGGCCACGACTCCCAGATGCATCAGGTTGTCCCCGACAGCCATGAGCGTAATGTCATGCTCCGGGAAGGGAGTGGGGGTCGGCTCCGGAGTAGGGACGGGAACCGGTGTGGCAGAAGGCGGTGTAGGGGTCTGTGGAACGACAACAACATCGCTGCCTGCAGCAGTTTCTTCCAGAAAGTAATAGCCGCCCATGCTCGCCAGTAACAGTAACGGAACGAGAACCAACAGCAGATAGAAACGTGAAATCGGTTTTTTCATATATTATTCTTTTGTTCTCCTTTATTATCTCTTACGGAATTCCGGTTACAAGGTCTGTTTACAATCAAAAGTAACAATAATATTATAGCATTGATTTTATTTTTTCGCAAAAAGTAGAAACAAATTACTGTTTTCCTATTGACATAGTATGAAATAGGAGATATAATCCTACCCATAAGTTGATTCGATAGTTAAATGAGACATCGAAGAGGAGGAAAAGGATTATGAAGAAGTTTGAGTGGAAGAGCGTTTTGGCACTGGCATTAACAGGAGCATTGGCACTGGGGCTGACCGCATGCGGCAGCAGCGATAACGGCGCAGCAGCTACCGGCAGCAACGATGCTGGAAGCAAGGCTGTATACCGCACTCTGGATGAGATCAAGGAAAGCGGTACCATCAACATCGGTGTATTTTCCGATAAGAATCCGTTTGGTTATGTGGATGAGAACGGCGAGTATCAGGGATATGATGTATATTATGCAAGAAGACTCGGTGAGGATCTGGGTGTCGATGTGAACTTCGTATCTACCGAGGCGGCCAACCGTATCGAGTATCTGCAGACCGGTAAGGTAGACGTGATCCTGGCTAACTTCACCGTAACTCCCGAGAGAGCAGAGGAAGTTGATTTCGCTGCTCCTTATATGAATGTAGCACTTGGCGTAGTATCCAGGGATGACAATGTAATCACCACTCTGGATAACTGGAATGCAGATGATTCTATTATTGTGATCTCCGGAACCACCGCAGAGACCTATCTGATTGCTAATTATCCGGACATTCCTTTACAGAAGTTCGATTCCTATGCAACCGCTAAGGAAGCTTTTGAAAACGGTACTTCCGTAGCATGGGCAAACGACAACACTGAGGTCATCGCATTTGCTCTGCAGAATGAAGGCTATACCGTAGGTATTCCTTCCCTGGGCAGCGCTGATACCATCGCTCCCGCAGTATCTAAGGGCAATACTACTCTGCTTGACTGGATCAACGATGAGATCGCAAGCCTTGGTGAAGAGAACTTCTTCCATGCAGATTACGAGGCAACTCTGGCAGATACCTATGGTCTGGATTACGAGGACAGCCTGGTAGTAGAAGGCGGCAAGGTAACCGCACAATAAGTACGGATCGGAATAGAATGATAGAGAGGGGACTGCGGGGCACGTATGTTGCCGCCGCAGTCTTTTCTTGCATCTGGCTACTTCTTTTGTTATAATCTAAAAAATTGTGTGTAACTATTCTGAATAGTTACGATTGTTGAAAAACTTCCTGAAAGGAAAGAAATACATGAACTGGGAATTTATAGGAAAATATCTGCCTATGTATGAAAAGGCAGCGTTGCTCACCGTGAAGATCGGGGTCATCGGAATCCTGTTTGCGATTCTGCTGGGACTGGTATGTGCGGCGATACAATATTATAAAGTACCGGTGCTTCGGTGGATCGTAGCGGTCTACGTGGAACTGAGCCGTAATACACCGCTTCTGGTACAGCTGTTTTTTATTTATTACGGATTTCCGAAGATTGGGATCCGGATGTCAGCAGAGGTCTGCGGTGTGGTAGGACTGGCATTTTTAGGTGGCAGTTATATGGCGGAGGCATTCCGCAGCGGTCTGGAGGCCGTGGAACCGATCCAGAATGAAAGTGCCATCAGCCTGGGAATGAACTCCGGACAGGTACTAAGATATGTGATCCTGCCCCAGGCCATGTCTACCAGTATCCCGGCATTTGTGGCGAATATTATTTTCCTGTTGAAGGAGACCAGTGTATTCAGTGCCATCAGTCTGATGGATCTGATGTTTACGGCAAAGGATCTGATCGGCCTGTATTATAAGACTACCGAGAGCCTTTTCCTTCTGGTGGTATTTTATCTGTTGATCCTGCTGCCGGTATCGATCGTGGGATCTCTGGTGGAGAGGAGGATGCGTTATGCCGGATTTGGGGATTGATGTATTATTCAAAGGCACGAACATGCTCCGTCTGCTGCAGGGATTATGGGTAGCCATGAAGATCAGTATCGTATCTATTCTGATCAGTATGCCGTTAGGTATTCTGGTGGGAGCACTGATGACGGTGAAGAACCGGTTCGTCAAAGCTATCTTCCGGGTCTATCTGGAATTCATCCGTATCATGCCGCAGCTGGTGCTTTTATTTATTGTATATTTCGGATCTACCAGAGCACTGGGCTGGAATCTGTCCGGAGAGGTGGCATCCGTCATCGTCTTCGTCCTGTGGGGCACCGCAGAGATGGGAGATCTGGTGCGTGGAGCGCTGATCAGTATTCCGAAGCATCAGTACGAAAGCAGTGAAGCACTGGGATTCAGTAAAATACAGACGTATCTGTATATCATTATTCCGCAGACTGTGCGGAGACTGATTCCGCTGTCCATCAACCTGATCACCCGTATGATCAAGACCACCAGCCTGGTGCTCATGATCGGCGTGGTGGAAATGCTGAAGGTGGCACAGCAGATCATTGAGGCCAATCGTATGAGCAGTCCCAATGCTGCGTTCGGAGTATTCCTTGTGGTATTTGTTCTGTATTTCTTCGCCTGCTGGCCCTTCAGTGTTCTGGCCAGAGTGCTGGAGAAAAAGTGGAATTAGAAATGGAACCGGAGTCGGAATGAGAATGGAGTGAAAACATGGCAGAGACATTGTTGAAGATAGAAAATCTGACAAAAGAATATGAAGGCCAGAAGATCCTGGACGGCATCAATCTGGAAGTAAAACAGGGAGATGTTCTGGTAGTGGTAGGTCCCAGCGGCTGTGGTAAGAGTACGCTGCTTCGGTGTATTAATGCACTGGAACCTATTCAGGGCGGTACGATAAAGCTGCAGGGCATGGATATCCGCAAGGGCAGTAAAAATATCACCACCCTGCGTCAGAAGATCGGTATGGTATTCCAGAGCTATGAACTGTTCCCGCATCTGACGGTACTGGACAATATTACGCTGGCACCGGTCAAGGTACAGAAGCGCGATAAGGCAGAGGCGCAGAAGGAGGCCATGGAGCTTCTGGCGCGCGTGGGACTGGCAGATAAGGCAAAGAGTTATCCCAGACAGTTGTCCGGTGGACAGAAGCAGCGTGTAGCCATCGTCCGGGCATTGTGCATGCATCCGGAGATCCTGCTGTTCGATGAAGTGACCGCGGCACTGGATCCGGAGATGGTAAGAGAAGTGCTGGATGTTATGCTGGATCTGGCAAAACAGGGCAAGACCATGCTCATTGTCACCCATGAGATGCAGTTTGCAAAGGCGGTAGCGGACAAAGTTATTTTCATCGACCAGGGTAAGATCGTGGAGGAGGCCGCTCCCGATAAATTTTTCGAACATCCGGAGACAGAGAGAGCAAAACAGTTCCTGAATGTATTCACCTTCGAACATGTGGAACATCATACAAAACAGGCATAGGAATCGCATAAATACAGGAAAAAGATAATGAAGAGAGTTTTCATTATCTTTTTTTTGTGCTATACTCATTATGGATTTTTGCGTTTTATTTCAAATGATTTACAACATGTGACCAAAGGAGAATGGGAAAGGTGAAGAAAAAACCTTATATCAGATATGTGATTCTGGGGATTCTGGCTACATTGATGGTGGGTTGTATCATCCGTATTGCCATGCCCAACCGGGAATGGAACTATACCGGAAGCTATACTTTTGCGGAAGGGGAATCTTATACAGAAGAGCCGGTATTTGAGCATATTTCTCTAGGGACAGGAGTATACCGGGTGGAGCTGTCCTACGAATGCACCGGGGATGCCATCGCGGTCTGCACTGTGAAAGACGGCACTGTGTATCAGGGAGGCCTGTTGTGCAACGGCGAGCATCTGTACAGTGCACTGGGGCATACTTCCTATGATTTCTGGCTTTATGAGCCCACAGAAGAACTGACGGTGACAATCGATTATTCCGGACGGGAAAAGCTGACCACCGGGAATCTGCGGATCGTGGAGACGAATCTTCTGTGGACAAGATATCTTGTGATCCTTGCGGCAGCAGCACTGTTGGTTCTTGCGACCATGTGGCTGGAGCGTCGGGAGGCGGTAAAAGGCAGAAATGAGCAGAGACGTCAGATCCTGTTTGGAATCGGTGTGATCGCCTTTTTTGCCTCCATCCCCTATTTTTATGACGGCATGGTGTCCGGAGCGGATCTGACCTATCATTTGCACCGTATTGAAGGTGTAAAGGATGGACTTCTGACCGGACAGTTCCCGGTACGGCTGGAACCCAGATGGGTATTTGACCACGGCTATGCCAATGGTATTTTCTATTGTAATCTGTTATTGTATTTTCCGGCACTTCTGCGCATGGCAGGCTTTACGATGACGGAAAGCTATGCTTTCTATTGCATAGGACTTAATATTGCAACAGCTGCGATTGCCTGGTACTGCTTTAACGGAATCTTCGGAGACCGGATCATAGGCCTGGTCTGCAGCGCATTGTATACTTTATCGATATTCAGATTTTTTAAGCTGGTAATGGTAGGAGCTGTAGGAGAGGGAAGCGCCTATACGTTTCTGCCGCTGGTGGTATACGGAATTTATCTTGTCTTTGAAAAAGATGTGGAAGACAGAGAGTTTCATAAAAGCTGGATCATTTTGGGACTGGGATATGCCGGATTGATCCAGACCCATGTACTGACCTGTGAGATTACGGCATTGTTCACAGTGCTGTTCTGTCTGATTTATATTCGCAGAGTATTTGCATGGCAGAGATTTCGGCAGCTTGCATGTGGAGCATTTTTTGCGCTGGGATTAAGCTTGTGGTATCTGGTACCGTTTGTTGACTATTATTTGACACAGGATGTCAGGATACGCCATGCATCGGCGAGAACTATCCAGGACAGAGGAACCATTTTTGCGCAAATATTACATCAGTTCTGGTTCAGCAGAATTCCGGAATCCATGGAAGGCAAGGCAGGGGATTTACTGAATCCTATCGGGGTAGGATTGTTTCTGGTAATAGGAATGATGATTTTCTGGCTGCTGTTATTTTTGGGAGATTTGCAAAAACAAAAAGAGGCTGAGAAGAGCTTTGCGATAAAGGCAGCAGGATTCGGATGCCTTGCATTATGGATGTCCACAAATTCCTTTCCCTGGGATAACATTCAGAAAATTTCCGGCATTGCAGCGACACTGGTGAGCAGTCTGCAGTTCCCCAATCGTTTTCTGGGATGGGGTACGGTTCTGTTGGTGACGGTAACGGGATATGTGATTCGATATTTTCAGAACAACCGGAAAATCTTCTATCAGATGAGTCTGATCACGGCAGTAGTGTCTTTGTCTGCATCCTATCTGTTTATGATGGATTCGGGAGTACAGGAGAGGGACGTTACATTATATAATCAGGAAAGTATGGGATTTGGTTACATCTCCGGAGAAGAGTATCTGATCTATGGAACGGACAGCACAAAGCTGACTTTTGCAAGACCGGAAGCCAATGAGAATATTCAGATCGCAGACTATGAAAAGAGCGGTTTAAATATAAGCTTTTTCTGCAGGAATGATTCGGCCCGGGAGGAAATAGTAACACTTCCGGTTCTCATGTATAAGGGATATGCAGCCAGGGATGACAAAGGAGAAGTATTGGAGATCACAGACGACGGTGGACATATTTTGCAAGTGTGCATTCCGGGTGGATATGCCGGAACAGTCAGAGTGCGTTTTGTGGAACCGTGGTATTGGAGAACGGCGGAACTGGTTACTTTGATCACAGTAGCGGGTATCGTGTTTTTCGGGATTCGGAAGAGGAGACAGAGATGAAAAAGAAATGGATTTTATTAGCGGAAGGGCTTCTCTTAGCGGTTCTGTTCGTGCTGTCTTTTGGGGGATCGGATATTGTATTTGAGGCAGATCATCAGCAATTGTATCGGGTGGAAGAAACAGGGGGGATCGTCAGCAAAGATTTTGCATTGAACCCGGGAGTATATCGCATCATAGTAGAGTCGGATATTGCAAATGGCGGAATCGGAAGCGGAATGGAGATCAGTCTGGAAGCGGAGGAGACCACTTTTCGTGCGATCAGGGGCAACCGGGCAACTTTGTCTGCAGATACAGAGCATAAAAGGATTACCTATTATGTGGCAGATACGGTTGATGCAGCACATCTGCAGATACAGCCATTTTCGGAGGGAGGAAATGTTTCCTATGAGTTGAAAGTAGAGAAGACAACCGCCGGAAGAAGGATCCTTTTTGTAATAGTGCTGGTTCTTTTTGCCTGTCTGGATGGAATTGCGATATTCCGCAGAAAAGTATTGTGTAAAGAAGTGAGCGGACAGAAAAAATGGATCAACTGTGCAATGGTGGGAATCTGGATGATAGCCTGTATCCCCTTGCTGGTGGATTATCTTGTTCTGGGGACTGACAGTGTACAGTGCCTGAGAGAAACAGAGTATATGCTTCAGGGAGAATGGGGAAGGATTCCGGCGGCCCATTTACTATATTTATGGATTCCGGCAGGAATGCGGTGGATTGGATTTCCGGTCGCAACATCTTATAAGATCATGATAGCATTTTTATCCGGAGCTGCACTTGCATTGCTTTATTTCCTGTTTTCCAAATGGGGAAAGGATGCCCGACTGGTGTTGGCGGCAGCAGCTTTTGGTATATGGAATCCTCTGGCGGTGAAGACCTTATATGTAATGGGAAATCCCGGAAAGTTTGTTGTCTGTGTGTTGGGATATGCAGTACTGGGCAGTGTGGTATGGATACTTCTTCAAAAAAGAAAAAGCCAGAACAAAATTTCCCCTTGGATCGTGTTTGCGGTACTGTTAATACTTGTTTTACAGGTGGTATATTATGAAAATACCATTATACTGCAATCGGATGTTCAGTACTGGTACAATGAAGAACCTTTCATGACAGGAGAATAACAGATGGAAAGTACTTTTATCATATTGACCCAGATTATTACCTTTGGAACCGCATGGAGTATGTTCCATTGCGTTTTAAAGAGAAAAAAGAAAGACTGGTTTTCACTGGTGGGGGCATTGGGGTATCTGTTGCTGCCTTATCATGTATATGTGGTAACGGAAAGTGTGGATCGGTCACAGATTCTGATATGGATGGTGGTGCCGATCCTGGCAGCGTCTCTGGTAAAAATGTCGGATACGGAGAAAATGTTCTGGAAGACAGGCTACGGATTGACCGCAGTACTGGCCCTGGGGATTATCGGAAGACTGGATGGCGTAGCCGCGTTGACGCTTTTGTTCCTGATCTGCGTGGGTGGTATCTGCCGGAGACAATGGCAATATCCGGTGATCGGAATTCTGGGAGTTGCCATGGCATACCCCACCTATATGACGTGGAAACACTGGCTGTTCGACGGGTCCTTTGCGGAGAGCGGATTGGAATATACCAGCATCATGGAGCAGGGATACAGTATCGGCGGTCTGTTCAGTACTTATTTTTATAGGAACGGACACCCCGGAATGGGAATTCTGTTGCTTGGCTGTCTGTTGTTTTTGCTCTATCAAAGCTTTGTAAAAGGAAAAAAGATATGCGCCAAAAATGATCATATCTGGCTGGGAGCGGCGGCATTGCTCACTGTAATGTCTCTGCGGTATTTCCCGTGGGATTTTGTACAGAGAATGGGAAGCTGGGCACTGGGGCTGGTAACGCTGATCGGGACTCCAGCGGTGTTTTTCGGTTACGCCCAGATACTGTTGTGTGTGTGGAGCATTGAAAAATGCGGTGCAGTTTTACAGTTGACAGACAGAACAGCAAGGATGCGGGAAGGCACTGTCAAAAAGAATGGAGAAAAGTAGCATGGAAAGTAGGGAAGAAAAAGAATCCCAGGGAAAAATATTGTGGAAAATATTCATATCCACACTGTATCTGAGTGCATTCACGTTCGGGGGCGGTTATGTCATCGTTACGCTGATGAAGAAGAAATTCGTGGATGAATACCATTGGATCGGAGAAGACGAAATGCTGGATCTGGTGGCCATTGCCCAGTCCTCGCCCGGTGCGATCGCAGTCAACGGAGCCATCGTGGTGGGGTACAAGCTGGCCGGGATCCCGGGGGCACTGGTGGCGATCCTTGGAACGATCCTGCCGCCCTTTGTGATTATAGCGGCAATATCTGTCTGCTACAATGTGTTCCGCAGTAACTTCTTCGTGGCGCAGATGCTGTCTGGGATGCAGGCAGGAGTGGGAGCGGTGATCGCTTCCGTGACGTATGATATGGGTGCACCTATCGTAAAAGAAAAAGATCCTATGTCACTTGTCATTATGCTGGGAGCTTTTTTGGCAGCATGTATTCTGGAGATCAATGTGGTCTACATTGTGATCGTCTGCGGACTGATTGGTGTGGTCCGTACACTTCTTGCCAAGAGGAGGTCCGGAAAATGATTTATCTGCAATTATTTTTAAGTTTTCTGCAAATAGGAATGTTCAGCTTCGGGGGCGGCTATGCGGCCATGCCTCTGATCCAGGGACAAGTAGTCACGACTCACGGATGGCTGACCATGTCGGAATTCACGGATCTGATCACGATATCACAGATAACACCGGGCCCCATTGCAGTGAATTCCGCCACCTTCGTGGGACTGAAGATTGCCGGGATTCCCGGAGCTGTGGTGGCAACGGTCGGGTGTATTTTGCCGTCCTGCATTATTGTGACGATCCTGGCAAGACTATACCTGAAGTATCGTAATCTGGATCTGCTGCAGGGAGTGCTGAAATCTCTGCGGCCTGCAGTGGTGGCAATGATCGCATCGGCAGGGATACTGATCCTCAAAAATGCATTCTGGGGAAGTGCGGAGAGCATCTCCCTGACGGGAACTGAGTGGAGTATGGTGGTGATCTTCGGAATCTGTGTGTTGCTGCTTCGAAAGACGAAACTGAATCCCATCTGGGTCATGGTACTGGCGGGTGTCATGAAGGTGGGAATCTCCGCAATGACAAATGTTTTGTAATGTAATAGGAAAATGAGGAAAGCGGATCTGCTTTTTGCGGATCCGTTTTTTTCTGTTCTAAAAATCGAAAAACAAATAGCCTCAAAATGTCCGCGGGAAAAATACACTTGTCTTTATATGAGAAATACTATATAATAGCACATAATGTGTGCAATGGAGTACATGTATACATCAGAAAAAAGGGAAAGAAGAGTGTAAGTATGAAAAAACTATTTGAAAAGTGGAACAGCATCAGCCTGATCCTGCGTATCGTATGTGGTCTGGTCATTGGTGTGATCCTGGGACTGGTCGTGCCGCAGGCAACCGGTATTGCCATTCTGGGAGATGTTTTTGTAGGTGCCCTGAAGGCCATTGCGCCTTTGTTGGTATTCTTCCTGCTGATCAGTGCCTTGTGTCATGCAGGGAAGAGCCATGGCGGCATCATTAAGACCGTTATTATTATGTACATGTTCAGTACCTTTCTGGCAGCGCTGGTAGCCGTGATCGCCAGCCGGTTATTTCCCGTGACACTGACACTGGCAGACGCAGCCACCGATATGGCAGCGCCGGACGGTATCGTGGAAGTACTGAAGACTCTGTTAATGAATATGGTAGCCAATCCGGTATCCTCTCTGTTAAATGCCAACTATATTGGTGTTCTGACCTGGGGTGTGGTCATCGGTGTCGGTATGAGAGCAGCCAATGATACCACCAAGAAAGTACTGGATGACATTTCCAACGGTCTGTCCCAGGTAGTCAGCTGGATCATCAGTATGGCTCCCTTCGGAATCTTAGGTCTGGTATTCAGCTCCATTTCTTCCAACGGACTGGAGATCTTCTCCGAATACGGAAAACTTCTGTTAGTGCTGGTAGGTTCCATGCTGTTTATCTACTTTGTGACCAACCCGATCATCGTGTTCTGGTGTATCCGCAAGAACCCGTACCCGCTGATCTTCAAGTGCCTGAAGAAGAGTGCCATTACTGCGTTCTTCACCAGAAGCTCCGCAGCCAATATTCCTGTGAATATGAAGGCCTGTGAAGAGTGGGGAATGGATAAGGATACCTATTCCGTAACCATCCCGCTGGGAGCTACCATTAACATGGACGGTGCAGCCATCACCATTACCGTAATGACACTGGCAGCGGCAAATACTCTGGGGATTCACGTAGACTTCTTAAGCGGTATCGTGCTGAGTATTCTGGCAACCCTGGCAGCCTGCGGTGCATCCGGCGTGGCAGGAGGATCCCTGTTACTGATCCCTATGGCATGTTCGTTGTTTGGAATCTCCAACGACATTGCCATGCAGATCGTAGGTGTCGGCTTCATCATCGGTGTCATCCAGGATTCTGTGGAGACCGCACTGAATTCTTCCTCCGACCTGTTACTGTCCGCATCCGCAGAGTTCAGACAGTGGAGACTGGAAGGCAAAGAGATCAAATATTAAAAAAATAGTCTGAAAATCATAACAGGCAGTCAGAAAGCTGTTATCCGATCGTGGGTAGCAGCTTTTCTGCAACTAAAAACTTTGGCGATTTGACGCGGTGATTTCTTGACACATTGTATGAGAAAAAGTACAATTAAGACAAAAGTACTCTACGGTACGCAAAACAAAATAAGGATAAAAGGGATGGTGCACTATGGGGAAAACGATCAAAAGGTAAATTGCGATGCAGACGGTGATCTCACTGGTTCTGGCGATCCTGCTCTGCGAACTGCTCAGTGTGAGCACTTTACAGAACAATATGACGACACAGGCCAGAAATTTCGTGGAGGCACAGGCCGGAACCAATGCCAATGTAGTGAATGAATGGCTGGTAGAAGATGGAAAGATTGTGCACACGATCCGCAACGGTGTGGCATTTATGAACACGAAGGATACAGATCAGATCATGGATTATCTGGAAGTGAATCTGGCGAAGGATTATAAAAACGATGCCGGATATTATGCGGAAGTCAGCAGCAGTCTGGGGCAGAGTGCTTCCGGTGTCAGCGAGTCCATTCATACTATCAATGGCATATCAGGTGACATCAACAGAGCGCAGGCGGAACTGGCGGATGCGGTGGCCGGAGTGAATAAGAACCTTCAGGGGATCACCTATTCCAGTGAAAATATGTCTACAGAGACCAAGGGCGTATTACAGAGCATCGGCAAACTTCAGCAGAATATGCGGCAGTTCCGTGTCTGAGTAAGTTAGGAGGGAAATTATGTGGCAGCCACAGGAAGACAATACGTATAATGATCTGCGGGAAAACTCCATCAGACAATGGCTGGAGGATATGAGCAGACATGAAGATGTAGCGGTCCGCGGAGGCGTGAAAGTCACCGCGGAATATCTGGAGGATCTGAAGAAGCAGATCCGTCAGTTAGAGGAAAAATGTGCATTGAAAGATGCCTATTTGAAGAAGATGAAAGAGAAGGCGGGACAGTGAGAGATCACTGTCCTGTTTTTCTATAGAAAAATGCTTGAATTTCTGGCAGAAGCGGGGCACGGGAGGGTTGACAGTTATCGGGAAAAAAAGTATCATATATAAGATATTGAGCTAAAATTGCGGGAAAGGCAATTTGCAGATATAAAATATACGAGCGGAAGGGTAGAAAACCATGGCACTTAGCAAGAAGCCTACAACGGGCATGAAAGATATCCTGCCGGAGGAGATGCAGATCCGTGATTACGTGATCAGCGTCATCAAGGACACCTACGGCAAATTCGGTTTTACTTCCATTGAGACTCCCTGTGTGGAAAATATTGCAAACTTAAGCAGTAAGCAGGGCGGTGACAATGAGAAGCTGATCTTCAAAATCTTAAAGCGCGGCGAGAAACTGAATGTAGCAGCTGCGACCACCGAGGAAGAGGTAGTCGACAGTGGGCTGCGTTATGACCTGACGGTACCGCTGGTACGTTATTATTCCAATAATGCGGCATCCCTGCCTTCTCCTTTTAAGGCATTGCAGATGGGCAATGTATGGAGAGCGGACAGACCTCAGAGAGGAAGATATCGTCAGTTCATGCAGTGTGATATCGATATTCTCGGTGAGCCGTCTAACTTAGCGGAGATCGAACTGATCCTGGCGACCACCACCACACTGGGCAGGCTTGGATTTAAAAATTTCCAGATCCGTATCAATGAACGCCGTATTCTGAAGGCAATGGCTGCTTACAGCGGATTCCCCGAAGAGTCCTATGACAGTGTATTCATCACTTTGGACAAAATGGACAAGATCGGTCTGGAAGGCGTGGAAGCTGAGCTTTTGGAGAACGGTTTTGATAAGACATGTGTAGACAAGTATCTGGAACTGTTCAAGGGTCTGGAGAGTGCAGAGGATGGTGTGGCTTATCTGGCGGATACCCTGGAAGGATTCTTAGAGCCCGAGATCGCCCAGAGCCTCAGAGAGATCATGGACAGCGTCAGAGCGACGAAGGCTTCCGATTTCGAGATCGTGTTCGATGCTACGCTGGTAAGAGGTATGTCTTATTATACCGGAACCATTTTCGAGATCGCTATGCCGGAATTCGGTGGCAGCTGCGGTGGCGGCGGACGTTACGACAAGATGGTCGGCAAGTTTACCGGCAATGATGTGCCCGCCTGCGGATTCTCCATCGGCTTCGAGCGTATCATCATGCTGCTCATGGAGAGGGGGTTCCAGGTGCCTACGAGACCGAAGCAGGTAGCATATCTGATCGAGAAGGGTGTCAGTGGCGAAAGACTGTGTGAGGTGATCGCACAGGCCCAGGAAGCCCGTAAGGACGGTACTCAGGTACTGGTAGCCCGCATGAACAAGAATAAGAAATTCCAGAAAGAACAGCTGAACAAGGAAGGCTACGAAGAATTCGTGGAATTCTATAAAGAAGAATTAAAGAGATAAAAAGCAACAGACGAAGGAGCAAAAGCAATGATTCAGTCCAGAACCCATAATTGTAATGAACTTCGGATCGGCAACGTTGGCGAGAGAGTCACACTGGTCGGCTGGTTCGAGAACATGAGAAAAGTCAGCAAGAATCTCGGATTTGTCATTTTGCGTGATTTCTACGGAACCACTCAGCTGGTAGTAGAGACCGAAGAGATGATGAACGTGATGGATGGCATCAACAAGGAGTCCACCATCTCCGTGGAAGGTGTGGTAAGAGAGCGTTCCAGCAAGAATGCCAATCTGCCTACCGGAGAGATCGAAGTAGTGCCTGACAAGATCGAGATTTTAGGTAAGTGTATCTACAATGCACTTCCTTTTGAGATCAATCAGTCCAAGGATGCAGACGAGAATGCCCGTCTGAAATACCGTTATCTGGATCTGAGAAATCCGAACATGAAGAAGAATATCGTGATGAGAAGTCAGATCGTGGCAGAGCTGCGTCAGAGAATGTATGCTCTGAACTTCATGGAGATCACCACCCCTATTCTGACCTGTTCTTCCCCGGAAGGTGCGAGAGATTATCTGGTTCCTGCCAGAAATCATCCCGGCAAGTTCTACGCTTTGCCCCAGGCACCCCAGCAGTTCAAGCAGATCCTGATGGCTTCCGGTTTTGACCGTTATTTCCAGATCGCTCCCTGCTTCCGTGATGAGGATGCGAGAGCAGACCGTTCTCCCGGAGAATTCTATCAGCTGGATATGGAGATGGCATTCGCTTCCCAGGAAGATGTATTTTCCATCGTAGAGCAGGTGCTGCCTCCCGTATTTGAAAAGTATGGCATTTATAAAGAAGCTTCCAAGGCGCCTTTCGTACGCATCCCTTATCTGGAGGCTATGGATAAGTACGGCTCCGATAAGCCGGATCTGCGTATCGATCTGGTGCTGACCGATGCCACCGAGGTAATGCAGGGCTGTGGCTTTGCTGCTTTCGAAGGTCAGACGGTAAAGGCTATCGTGGTGGATGGCTTCACCGCTACCCGTAAGCAGATCGATGCTATCTGCGCAGAGGTAGAAGTACAGACCGCACGCAAGGGATTCTGGTTCCGTGTAGACGAGAACGGAGAGTTCGTAGGCGGTATCTCCAAGTTCTTGCAGGATCGCAAGGAAGAAGTCATCAAGGCTCTCGGCCTTAAGAACGGTGACTTTGTAGGGCTTGCCGCAGGCAAGAAGCTGGAAGCGCAGAAGACAGCAGGTGTATACAGAAAGCTGCTGGGTGCAGCCAGCGAGAAACATATGAAGAAGGATTGCTACGAGTTCTGCTGGATTGTGGATTTCCCGATGTATGAGATCGGTGAAGAGTCCGGCGAACTGGAATTCTGTCATAATCCGTTCTCCATGCCCCAGGGCGGTATGGATGCGCTGAACAATCAGGATCCTCTGGAGATTCTGGCATACCAGTACGATCTGGTCTGCAACGGCGTAGAGCTGTCCTCCGGCGCAGTGAGAAACCATGATCCTGAGATTATGATCAAGGCATTCGAACTGGTAGGCTTAGGCGAAGCCGATGTGAAGGCAAAGTTCCCTGCCATGTACAATGCATTCTGTTACGGAGCACCCCCTCATGCAGGAATCGCTCCCGGCGTAGACCGTATGATCATGTTGATCTGTGGTGAGGAAAGCATCCGTGAGATCATTCCTTTCCCCATGAACAAGAATGCCATGGACATTATGATGGGAGCACCGGGTACGGTAGAGCAGAAGCAGTTGGATGAACTGCATCTGGCCATCACCGCCAAGCCGGAAGAATAATAATGAGGCTGTCGCACGATTTCTGTGTGACAGCCTTTATGTTGGGTATATATGGCAATTTGTCAGGAGAAGAATATGGCTGTAGGAATTTATGTATTGCATTTGCACCCAGGTGAGGAAGAAATCAGGCGGACATTCCTGCGGAAAGCTGCAGAATATGTGGATCCGGTGCGGTGTAAGAAGGTACAACGGCTGAAAAGCACCGGAGCAAAGGCAGCCAGTCTCGGCGCGGGAATGCTGTTGCAGAAGATGGCTCTGGATCTGATAGACGGTACGGAGAATACCGGAATCCTGTTTCTGGAAGAGGATGAGCTGCTTGCGGTGTTACAGGAGCGGATGCACCGGGACAAGGCGGGGGCGTTATCCTTTTCCTACGAATATGGAGAACTGGGGAAGCCACAGATCGTGAATATCCCGAAAAAATTCAATCTGTCTCATTCCGGAGACTATGTGGTCTGCGCGGTAGGAGACGGAGAAGTGGGAGCGGACATTCAGAAATGGGTTCCCTATAAGGAACGGACGGCAGAGCGTTTTTTTGCGCCAACGGAATGGAAACTGCTGCAGGAACTGCCTGCGTCACAGCGCACGGAACTGTTTTACCGATTGTGGAGCAGAAAAGAAGCCTACGGCAAATACACCGGCCAGGGGATCGGCAGTGCAGTGGGAGAAGATTTCTCCGACGAACAGAACTGGCAGGAAAAGCAGATATGTTTCCGGGAACGGGTTCTGGAGGATAGCTATTCGCTGGCGGTCTGTTACGGAACAGCAGAAGCGTAAAAGATAGGGAACGAGAAAGCTGTACAGGGATAGGAAGCATGAAAAGCGGATGCGCCTTACATGGAAAGCGCGAAGAAATGAGGACTTTATGAAAAGATTAATGATGTATCTGAAAGATTATAAGAAAGAGTCCATACTGGCACCACTGTTCAAACTGCTGGAAGCATTTTTCGAACTGATGGTTCCTCTGGTAATGGCAAATATCATTGACTATGGTATTTCCAACCGGAACATGGGGTATATCGGGAAAATGGGACTGCTCCTGCTGCTCCTTGGTGTAGTGGGACTGGCGTCGTCCATTACGGCGCAGTTTTTCGCAGCCAAGGCGGCAGTGGGATTTTCTACCAAGCTGCGTCAGGCATTGTTTGATCATATTGAGGATCTGAGCTTTACGGATATTGATAAGGCGGGAACTTCCACCATGATCACCCGTATGACCAGTGATGTGAACCAGGTGCAGTCCGGTATCAACATGACACTGCGTCTGTTCTTACGTTCCCCGATCATTGTCTTTGGTGCCATGATCATGGCATTCACCATTGATGTGAAATGTGCCCTGATCTTTGTAGTGGCGATTCCTTTGTTGTCCATTGTGGTATTCGGTATTATTTTATCCACAATCCCTATGTACAAAAAGGTGCAGTCCAGGCTGGATCAGGTATTGGGCATCACCAGAGAGAATCTGACCGGTGTCCGTGTCATCCGTGCATTCCATCAGGAAGCGAAGGAAGAAGAGCGATTCCGGGAGAACAATGAGGCATTGTCCGCCATGCAGATCTTCGTAGGTAAGATCAGTGCCTGCATGAATCCTGTGACCTATGTCATCGTAAACGGTGCTATCATTGCCCTAATCTATACCGGTGCGGTACAGGTCAATATCGGTAACTTAAGCCAGGGTGAGGTGGTAGCGATCATCAACTATATGAACCAGATACTGGTAGAGCTGGTAAAGCTGGCAAACCTGATCGTGACCATGACCAAGGCGTTGGCCTGTGCAGAACGTGTAGCTTCCGTTTTCGATATTGGCGCAGATGCTGTATATGTGGGAGTACAGGATCAGAAACTGGCGGATAAGGTAGATAAGAGCGCACCTTTCTTAGACTTCAAACATGTATCCCTGACTTATCAGGGAGCCGGAGCACCTACTTTGCAGGATATGAACTTCACCGTAAACCGTGGCGATACCGTAGGTATCATCGGAGGTACCGGTTCCGGTAAGACCTCCCTGGTGAACCTGATCCCCGGTTTCTACCCGGCGACAGAAGGTGAGATCCTGTTGGAAGGCAGAGATATCCGGACCATGAGTGATGAGGAACTGCGCGGACGTATCGGCGTCGTACCGCAGAAGGCAGTCCTGTTCAAGGGAACGATCCGCAGCAACCTCCAGTGGGGCAAGCCAGACGCTACCGAAGGGGAGATGTGGAAAGCACTGGAACTGGCACAGGCATCGGAAGTGGTAGACGGTAAGCCCGGAAAGTTAGATGCAACTGTGGCACAGAACGGTAAGAACTTCTCCGGTGGACAGAGACAGCGTCTGACGATCGCAAGAGCCTTGGTCAGAAATCCCGAGATTCTGATCCTGGATGACAGTGCCTCCGCACTGGACTACGCAACGGATGCAAAACTCCGTGCAGCAATCCGGACTTTGGAAGATAAGACCACAACCTTTATCGTATCCCAGCGCGCCTCCACGATCCGCCATGCGGACAAGATCATCGTTCTAGATGATGGAGAGATCGCAGGTATGGGAACCCATGATGAGTTGTTAAAGGACTGCACCGTATATCAGGAGATTTATTATTCCCAGTACCCTGAACAGAGAGGAGGTGTTCGGTAATGCAGAAGAAAAATAACAAAGAGACGATGAAGCGGGTATTGAAATATATCCGGAAATATACACCGGCACTGGTACTCTCCCTACTGTTAGCAGGCCTGACCGTGTTACTGACCTTATATATCCCTATCCTCACCGGTAATGCGGTGGATCTGATCATCGGCAAGGGACAGGTAGATATGCCGGGTATTTTTTCTATTATGAAAAAAATTGCCATCGCAATGATCATCACAGCAGTCGGCCAGTGGGTCATGAACACCTGCAACAACTATATTACCTATCATGTGATCCGGGATATCCGTACGGATGCTTTTGCAAAGCTGGAGATCCTGCCCTTAAAATATCTGGATGCCCATGCTTACGGTGATATCGTGAGCCGTGTTATTGCGGACGTGGATACTTTCGCAGACGGTCTGCTGATGGGATTTACCCAGCTGTTCACCGGTGTACTGACGATCCTGTGTACGCTGGGCTTCATGTTGGTGACCAATGTGCCCATCACATTGGTAGTAGTATGTATCACTCCGGTATCCTTCCTGGTGGCAAAATTCATTGCAACCAAGACCTACTCCATGTTCAAGGAGCAGTCCGAGACCAGAGGCGAGCAGACTTCCCTGATTGAGGAAATGATCGACAACCAGAAGATTGTAAATACCTTTTCCAGAGGAGAAGCGGTGAAGAGCAAGTTTGGAGAGATCAACGGCAGATTGCAGAAATGCTCTCTGAAAGCTATCTTTTTCTCCTCCATTACGAACCCGGCGACCCGTTTCGTTAACAGTCTGGTATATGCCGGTGTCGGTGTGTTCGGTGCGCTCGTAGCGATCAAGGGCGGTATCAGCGTAGGCCGTCTGTCCTGCTTTTTAAGCTATGCGAACCAGTACACCAAGCCCTTCAACGAGATCTCCGGCGTGGTAACAGAATTGCAGAATGCTTTAGTCTGTGCCGGACGTATCTTCGAACTGATCGACGAGGAGCCTCAGGTGCCCGATGCTGCGGATGCAAGAGTATTAGAAGAGGCTCAGGGCAACGTAGATCTGAAGGATGTATATTTCCAGTATGTACCGGAGAAGAAGCTGATCCAGAACTTTAACCTGCAGGTAAAACCCGGGCAGAGAGTTGCCATCGTAGGCCCTACCGGATGCGGTAAGACCACCGTGATCAATTTGTTGATGCGTTTTTACGATGTGAACTCCGGCTCCATTAAGGTGGATGGTACCGACATCCGGGATATCACCAGAGGAAGTCTCCGTACCAATTACGGTATGGTGCTGCAGGAGACCTGGTTACGTTCCGGCACTATCCGTGACAACATCTGCATGGGTAAACCGGACGCTACCGAGGAAGAGATCATCGTAGCAGCCAAGGCATCCCATGCCCATAGCTTTATCAAGCGACTGCCCCAAGGGTATGACACCGTGATCACCGAAGACGGCGGCAGCCTGTCCCAGGGACAGAAACAGCTTCTGTGTATCACCAGAGTCATGCTGTGCCTGCCTCCCATGCTGATCCTCGATGAGGCAACCTCCTCCATCGATACCCGTACCGAGATCAAAATCCAGAACGCATTCGCCAAAATGATGGAAGGCCGCACCAGCTTCATCGTAGCCCACAGACTTTCCACCATCCAGAGCGCTGATGTCATCCTGGTAATGAAAGACGGAAACATCATCGAACAGGGCAACCATGAGACCCTGCTGGCAAAGGGCGGTTTCTACGCGAATCTGTACAACAGCCAGTTTGCCGTGTAACGAGACATGCAAAGGCAAGGAAAGAACCGGTTTGGTAGCTTGCTAACCAAACCGGTTCTTTTTTTGCCTTTATACGGCGACAGCCGTCATCCGCCGAAAGCCCGCCAGGGCTTTTGGCGGATGCAGGCATGGCTCGTTACACGTACCCCCGGCAGCGGCGCGCCCTTCGCCCTTTCCTTTTTCTTTTTAAAAAAAGACAGATAATATATAGAAAAATGTCGAAAATTGTAAAAATACACCAACACAGTAAAAATATTGAAAATAAACTAAAATATTTAAAGAAATGTGTTGACAAATATACATCCCTGTAGTATATTAAACTTAACAAAAGAGAAACGGAACAACCCAACAAAGAAGGTTGGGAGAGAAGTACAAAAGAATCTATAGAAAGAGAGGTACAGTCCACCTAACAAGTAAAGTCCTACCACAGTCTTCCATGATGTACAACTGAATAGAACTACCAAAGAGAACCAATTTACATAGAGAACATCAAGTACACAGAAGAAAAAGTAATGAACAACAGAAGATAAGAATTATCTCACATTACAGTACATACGTACAAAAGAAAAGTGGAAAGAGAACAAAAGACAAAATGGAAGATCAAATTTAAGAAAGAGAGGGCAAACCATTGGAGCCTGTAGTCTGAGAGGGCGTACTGATTGAAGGAATGATCGGTACGCTCTCTTAATGTTATATAACTATTCAGAGCCAGGTAAAAAATCAGGATGGTCGTCAAATGTTTGCATTTGTAAGTCCATATTGGATTTTTTATTTTGCGAATGAGGTTCTGAATAGTTGTACAATTTTCCAGTGGAAAAACCTACCGATATCATGTACAATAGAAGAATAGTACAGATAGAGGAGTTATGAAAATGGACACAAACGAACAGAATCAGCAGGACAAAAGAGAACTCAGACATAAGAGAAGACAGAGAAATCAGATCATTGCATATACGGTTGTAGGTATTATGATCCTGTTGCTGGCGGTGGGAATTGCTTTTGCTGTAAGTAAGATTACCAGCATGAGTCGTAATCAGGAAGAACAGCAGAACAAGGTGGATGAGATCCTTTCGGATGAGGAGACAATCCAGGCGCCGACGGAAAGCCAGGAGACAGTGGTGGAACTCACGGATGAGCAGAAGCTGGATACCATTATCAATGAGGCAATCATCCAGAACATGCCTCTGGAAGATAAGGTAGCCGGATTATTCATTACGACGCCGGAATCGATCACCGGTGTGTCTGCGGCAGTACAGGCGGGAGACGGTACCAAGGATGCGTTATCCCAATACCCGGTAGGTGGAATCGTATACGCTGCGAAAAACATCCAGTCTGCAGATCAGCTGAAGCAGATGATCGATAATACCAAATTATATACCAGCTATCCCCTGTTTATTGCCATTGACGGAGAGGGAAGCGATACAGATGCGGTAGCTGCGGCAGGCCTTGGCACTAAAGTGGACACACCCCAGAGCATCGGGGCTACCGGAGATACCAACAATGCGTACCTAGCGGGAACCACGGTGGGAACTTATCTGGCAGAGCTGGGCTTTAATCTTGATTTCGCACCTTCTGCAGATCTCAGTGTAGTGGATGGAAATGCGGCAGGCAGCAGTTCTTACGGATCGGAAGCGGACAATGTGGCATCCTTTGTAGGATATATGCAGGCAGGATTACAGGAGCAGAAGGTGACCGCATGTATCGGACAGTTCCCTGGTATCGGCAGCAGTACCCAGAGCACGAAGGACGGCATGGCATCTACAGACAGAAGTGCGGAAGATTTCAGAGCCAATGAATTTGTGGTTTTCCAGACTTGTATCGACAATGGCATGACCAAAATGATCCGCATCAGCAATATGGCGTCATCTTCCCTGACCGGAGACAATACCCCCTGCACGTTCTCCAGCGCGGTGGTAACGGATATTTTAAGAAATGAACTGAATTTCCGCGGTGTGATCGTGTCCGGAGCCATGAATGAGGCTGCAATCTCCAATTACTATGGAGCAGATGAAGCTGCGGTACTGGCACTTCGCGCAGGCTGTGATATGATCTATGCACCGGAGAATTTTGAGACGGCATACAACGGAGTATTGGAGGCTGTACAGAACGGCACCATTTCCGAGGAACGCATCAATGATTCCCTGCGGAGAATCTACCGTATCAAATATGCGGATAAACTGGAACAGTAAAGAAGATAGAAGACGATTGCATGTGAGTGCAGTCGTCTTTTTTCTTGTAAAAAATTGCCGTTCATGTTATCTTAGCAATAAGAGCAATATTTCTCTTACAAATTCTCATATCGTTGACTAGCGATCTATAGTCGTTTTCCCAGAGACGTGAATGGAAGAAAGAAACATGAAGTTAAAATGAAGGTGGTGAAAAGAGTGAAGTGTATAGCATAGGAAAAATAAATCAAAAAATATATAAATGTATAACAGAGGATATTATTACCGAAGAGGTTATTATCACAGAAAATCAGATTCAACATATTAAGGACAGACATCCAGAGGCATATAATAAAGTATTGAAAAATATACAGGAGACAATAAGTACCCCGGATTATATTATTAGGGATAAGCATGCATATACGGGACTGATTATTAAAAGAATACAAACGGAAGAAGGTTTTTTATAGATTGTATTAAGATTATGTACTTCGGGGGATGAACATGGATATAAAAATTCTGTGATTTCATGCTGGAAAATTAGTGAGAGAAGATTGCAGAATTACTTGCGAAATAAAGAAATTCTTTACAGTAGGGAATAAACAGGGTATAATCTATATACAATAAGAGAGGAACTATCCGAGGTGGTAAATTTCGTTGCAACCACGCACCCTATGGGTCAAAAGAGATGCAGGAGAGGCGACGCCTGCCGGATGGTTTCTTGCTTATGTTATTGAGTCACCATTTTGTGGTGGCTTTTTTAGTTTTAACCACATTCGTTGTAGAACCAGCTGTCTACAATTTCATGCAGACACAAAAAGAGCGGAAACCCTGTAAAATCAAGGCTTCCGCTGCAAATAAAAGAAGCGCGAGACGGCGCACGAGGTCCGGGGGACCTCGGACTGCGCGGACCGGAGCGGAGCGTAGACATCGAACTTTCGAGCCCTGGCAGGGCTCGAAAAAAAGAACGATACCGATTTGGTATCGTTCTTTTTTCAAGCGCGAGACGGGGATCGAACCCGCGACCCCCTCCTTGGCAAGGAGGTGCTCCACCGCTGAGCCACTCGCGCATATCTTACGGACAAGTTATAATATACTATAGGGCTCCGGAAATGTCAATAAAAAAAGTGTGCATCTTTTTTGTAAATTGCATATACAATTAACGCAGCAGTATTCTACGCAGCCATCCGGTGAATTTCCGCTCTATCAGGATCCAGCACAGATAAGCCAGAACAATGCTTATTACAACGCTTACGATCAGTCCGACAACAGACAATACGGATAGGGTGGAAAAGTCAAATACCACACGGTCCAGAAACATAACCGGATAGTAGTGTACCAGATACAGGGAATAGCTGATATTTCCCAACTGCACAAAAAAGCGGGGCATGGAAAGCTGCAGGCCTGCGAGAAAAGCAAGGATTAACAATAGCAGAGCCGGGAGCCCCCACTGGGGAAGCCTGAGGAACCCAATCACATTGATCCGGGGCGTAAAGTAAGCAAGCAGACAAAAGATTACCGGGATACATACCGCGGATATGAGGCTTACTGTCCGCGAAACCGGATGAAGGGTATGCCTGCGATACAAATACCGCAGCAGATAGTAAGCCAGAATTCCGAAGAGAAATTCCAGCATGACAGGATCTCCGTAAAAAATGAGGAAAGGAGAAAGTACATTACCTATCGGAGACTGCCAGGATGAGATCGCCGGAGCAAATATCTGTACCATTCCCACCAGAATCGCCAGAAATGCGCTGCAGATCAGACCGCGGTATTTCATGCTGATGTGAAAGGCAATGAAAAACAGCAGATAGAACAGCATTTCACAGTTAATGGTCCAGCCGATCCGTACCAAAGGCTGGATCGCTCCGCTGCCGATATCAAAAGGAATAAACAGCAGACTTTTGACAAGATAGGAAAAATCGTGTCTGGTCTGTTGGAACATGGAAGGAAACAACAACAGCGACAGATAGGTGCCCAGTGTCATCAGGTAGTAAAGCGGAAGAATCCGGACCAGGCGTTTGCGGAAGAAATATTTGGTACTTTTTTCCGTGGTAAACATGATCATGAATCCGCTGATACAAAAAAAGATGTCCACACCGAAAGCTCCAAAGTTCAGAAAACGGACATGCTGAAATACCACAAAAAGAGCAGCCAGACCGCGTAAAGCCTGGATGCTGTCAAAATGCAGTTCATGAAACTCTTTATTAACTGTTATATTTTCCATAGAAATAACCATGCCTTTTTGTACTAGTTTACGAAATATAACTCCATTTTAACATTTTTGCGGGAGATTGGGAAACATTTTATTCAGGAAAAAAACTTGCGTACTGCGATATAAAATAATACAATAATAAGTGAATATAGATTATGCCCAACGGGCTGGGCATAGGAACCGGCGAACCGCAATTTGCGGAACTGGCAGAGAATAACAGGACGGTATGGATATAGATATGAGCGCAACGAGACAGCAGATGTTAGAGACAGCAGAACACCTGAATCAGCAGATGACAGACGGAATTCCTTTTACCTGGGAGACTCTGGAACAGGCACTTACCTCTGTGACAGAACAGGATGATAAGGGAATCCACGGATGGATCTGCTATTTTGCTGCCTTTTATCAACTGACAACAGGGAATCAGGAGGGCTGCCTGCATTATCTGGATGAGAGCGTCAGGTGTCTTCTGGGAACGGATCAGGAGCATCATGTAGCCAGAGTGTACAATATGATCGGTATTGTGGCACATATGCAGAACAACCTGTCGCTGGCCATGGAACAGTACGATAAAGCATTGGATTATACGGAAAAATACGATGATAAGATGGTGCACAGCATTGTACTGAGCAATATGTCGGATGCGTATTATCTCATAGGAGCTTATGAAAGAGCTGTGCAGTGCCATGCGGAATGTATCCGCGAATTTGAACAGGCGGATGACAACAGTACATACAGCAGGATCAATTTCCGGAAAATGCTGGCAGAGTACGGATGCTGCCTGCTGCATCTGCATATGGATGACGAGGCGGAAAAGGTACTGTGTAAACTGGAAGAGACCGGGCAGAGCAAGGAGGTCATACGTGAGACAAGGCTGGGTGTCAATGTATTTCTGGCTTATCTGGCGGAGCGAAACGGAGACCGGAAGAAGGCAGAAGAGCATGTACGTACAGCGGTAATGGCATTAGAGGATATGACACAGGTCTCTTCCGAATACGACAGTATTCAGAATCTGCTGCAATATGTGGAAAAGATAGGCAAGACGGAACAGATAGAGGAAGTATTGAACTGTCTGGAACCCAAAGCTGCCATTGAACAGAATAAGAGTCTGCTATTGCAGCTATTGTCTTTGCGGATGCGTTATTGCAGTTCCAGAATGACTCCGGAAGAATTCAAACAGAGCGCAGACACCTTCTTCCACTTGAAAGACAGCTGGGAGCTGACAGAAAACAGTCAGGTCATGTATATGATGGAGCTTAGAAAGCGATTACAGGCGGCAGAAGAGGAGCAGAAGGAACAGGAACGTAAGAGAAACCGGCTGTTGTATCAGGCAGACCATGACGAGCTGACAGGACTCTATAATAAGAGAAGCCTGAATCGTTATCTGGAGGATGTGTTTGAAGACTGTCTTCTGAATGAGAAGGAACTGGGCATTCTGTTCCTGGATATTGACCATTTCAAACAGTTGAATGATCGCTATGGACATGGAAGGGGAGATGAAGGAATCTGCGCGGTAGCGGATACTCTGAAAAAATGTTTTCCGGAGGACTATGTGGCGCGTTACGGCGGAGATGAATTCCTGGTGGTCATGACGGGACGTGACAGGGAGTATGCAGAGGAACATGCAAGACAGCTATGTATGGGCATCCGGGAATGTGAGATTCCCAATGAAGACTCTTCTGTGGAACCCTGGCTTACGATTTCCGTGGGTGGTGTCTGCGCTATTCCGAAGGAACCAAACCGAGTGTGGGATTTCCTGTCGGCTGCGGACAAAACACTTTATGACCAGAAAAATGAGCAAAAAGGAAAAGTACGCTTCTATGTGGGAGAAGGACAATACCTATAGCTCTGCAACCAAAATAAAAGGAACACAACAATGGATAACAAGCAATATTCCACCCGCGAATTGTTTCGCAGGTTTGCACCTTATTTTAAAAAATACCGTTTTACCTTGTGGATGGATCTGTTCTGTGCAGCACTGACCACGGTCTGTGAACTGGTGTTGCCGTTAATTATGCGCTACATTACCAATGAAGGGCTGCGGGATCTTGCGTCCCTGTCGGTGAAGACCATACTTTCACTGGGAGTTCTGTATTTCGGACTTCGTATCGTGGATTGCATCGCCAGTTACTATATGTCCGATATGGGACACGTCATGGGCGCGAAGATCGAGACGGACATGCGCAGAGATGCATACAACCATTTGCAGAAGCTGTCCAATACTTATTATAACAATACCAAAGTCGGTCAGATCATGGGGCGGATCACCAATGATCTGTTTGATGTGACGGAATTCGCCCATCATTGCCCAGAAGAATTTTTCATCGCCGGAATCAAGACCGTAATCTCTTTTATCATTCTGGCAAATATCAATCTGCCGCTGACATTGATGATCTTTCTGTGCGTGCCGCTGATGTGCGGTGTGTGCATGATCCTGAATTTCCGGATGCGAAGTGCCTTTCGCAAGCAGCGTAACCAGATCGGAGAGCTGAACGCCCGGATCGAGGACAGTCTGCTGGGCCATAAGGTGGTCAAGGCATTTACCAATGAAGAGGTGGAAAATGTCAAGTTTGAGAAAGATAACGGCACTTTTCTGGATATTAAGAAGCTGACCTACCGTTACATGGCGGCATTCAATACCACAGTGAAGCTGTTTGACGGATTGATGTATCTGGTGGTATTGGTGGCAGGCGGTATTTTTATGGTAAACGGACGGATTGCCGCTGGTGACCTGGTGGCATATATGCTGTATGTATCCACCCTGATCGCAACAATCCGGCGTATCATCGAATTTGCCGAACAGTTCCAGCGGGGCATGACCGGTATCGAGCGCTTTTTACAGATCGTGGATGCGGATATCGAGATCTTCGATGAGCCAGATGCCATAGAACTGAAGGACCCGAAGGGAGAAATCTCTTTTGAAAAAGTAAGCTTTGAATATCCGGATGACCATAACAAGGTATTCACCGATCTGAACCTGCAGATCCACGCGGGAGAAAAGGTGGCCATCGTCGGTCCTTCCGGTGGTGGTAAGACAACGCTGTGCAATCTGATCCCGAGATTTTATGATGTCTCAGAAGGCAGGATCCTGTTGGACGGCCAGGACATTAAGCATTTTACGTTAAAGAGTCTGCGGGGCAATATCGGTATCGTACAGCAGGATGTGTATCTTTTCTCCGGTACGATCTATGAAAATATCGCTTATGGACGTCCCGGGGCTTCGAAAGAAGATGTGATCAATGCGGCAAAGCGTGCCGGGGCTCATGAATTCATCATGGGACTGAAGGACGGTTATGATACTTATGTGGGAGAACGGGGTGTAAAGCTGTCCGGCGGACAGAAACAGCGGATCAGTATTGCCAGAGTATTTCTGAAAAATCCGCCCATCATCATTCTGGATGAGGCCACTTCCGCACTGGACAATGAGAGTGAGTTCGCCGTGGCAAAATCTCTGGGAGAATTGTCGGAGGGGCGTACTACTCTGACTATCGCCCACAGACTTTCCAGTATCCGCAATTCCGACAGGATCCTGGTGCTGACGGATGACGGCATTGTGGAGGAAGGCAATCACGACCAGCTCATGGAACAAAAAGGGATCTATTATCAGTTCTATGAAACAGCCAATGCTTTGAAATAACATTACAAAAACGGAGGTAGAGCTATGAAACTTGTGTTTGTGGGGGCAGACCATGAAGTAACCGGAAGCTGTCATTATCTGGAGGTTGCCGGGAAACATATTTTAGTGGACTACGGTATGGAGCAGGGTGTCAATGTATTTGAAAATGTGCCACTGCCGGTGGCGGAATCCATGATTGATTATGTATTCCTGACTCATGCTCATGTGGATCATTCGGGTCTTCTGCCGCTTCTGTATGCCAGAGGCTTCAGAGGACAGATCTATTCCACGGATGCTACAGCGGATCTGTGTAGCATTATGCTGCGTGACTGTGCACATATCCAGAGTGCCGAAGCGGAATGGAAGAATCGTAAGGCAAAACGTTCTGCGAATAATGCAGTGGTGGAGCCGCTGTATACCATGGAGGATGCAGATGGTGTGATCCGCCGGTTCGTTCCCTGTCATTACAATACGATCGTGGAAGTATGCGAGGGAGTAAAAATCCGTTTTACGGATATCGGACATCTGCTGGGCTCTGCCAGCATCGAAGTCTGGCTGACGGAGGACGGCAATACGAAAAAAATCGTATTTTCCGGCGATATCGGCAACAAGCACCAGCCGTTACTTAAGGATCCGACACCTACGAAGGAAGCGGATTATGTCGTGATGGAGTCTACCTACGGTGACAGACTGCATCCGAAGGATAAGCTGGATTATGTGGCAGAACTGACCAAGGTGCTGCAGGAGACCTTAGACCGGGGTGGTAACGTGGTGATCCCGTCTTTTGCTGTGGGCCGTACCCAGGAGATCCTGTATTTCCTGCGGAAGATCAAGGTAGGGCGCCTGGTAAAGGGTCATGAAGATTTCCCGGTGTATGTGGACAGTCCCATGGCGGTAGAGGCTACCGGCGTATTCCAGGAGAACAGGTGGGAATGCTTCGATGATGAGGCCATGGAATTCGTAAAAGAAGGCATTAATCCCATTGCTTTTTCGGGATTAAAGCTGTCCATCACCAGTGAGGAATCCAAAGCCATCAACTTCGACGAGACACCCAAGGTCATTATCTCCGCATCCGGTATGTGTGACGCAGGACGTATCCGGCATCATCTGAAGCATAATCTGTGGAGACCGGAGTGTACGATCCTGTTCGTCGGCTATCAGTCGGTGGGAACACTGGGCCGGGCACTGGTAGAGGGTGCTGATGAGGTGAAGCTGTTCGGTGAGACGGTTTCAGTGCGCGCCGAGATCCGGAAAATGACGGGACTGAGCGGTCATGCGGATAAGGAAGGCCTGATCGACTGGATCCGGGCCTTTGAAGAAAAACCGAAGAAGGTGTTCGTGGTACATGGAGAGGACAGCGTATGTACCGGATTTGCTGAGTGCCTGAAGATCGAGTACGGGCAGAGAGCCTACGCTCCTTACAGCGGTACGGAGTTCGATCTGGCAGGCAATAAGTTCACCTATGAGGCAGCACCTGTTGCCGTGCAGAAAAAGACGAAGCCTGCTACCGGAGTCTTCGAACGACTGCTTGCCTCTGCGAGACGCTTACTGGCACTGGTTACGAAGAGCGAGGGCGTCATGACCAACAAGGATATGGCGAAGTTCGCGGACCAGATCAATTCCCTATGTGACAAGTGGGAGATATAAGTGCATCCATAGGCACAAACAACCCTGAGTATGTAGGACGATAGTCCGGAATACGAAGGGGGGACGATTTCGAGAGTGCGAAGCACGGAGAAATCGTTTATATATTATATTGGAATCAGAATAAGGAGACAACATGAGTTTAGCGGATCATATTTTTATCGATATGTGCAATGACATTTTAACCAACGGTACCAGCACGGAGGGCGAGAAAGTGCGCCCCCACTGGCCGGATGGTACCCCTGCCTACACTATTAAGAAATTCGGAGTAGTGAACCGGTACGATCTGTCGAAGGAGTTCCCGATCCTGACCTTGCGCCGGACGGCATTAAAATCCGCCACAGATGAGATGCTGTGGATCTGGCAGCGCAAGTCCAACAACATTCATGATTTAAACAGCCACGTCTGGGATGAGTGGGCAGATGAAAACGGCTCGATCGGTAAGGCATACGGCTATCAGATGCAGGTGAAGCATCAGTATAAGGAAGGCATGATGGATCAGGTGGACCGCGTGATCTACGATCTGAAGAACAATCCCTTCAGCCGCCGGATCATGACCAATATCTATGTGCATCAGGATCTGCACGAGATGAATCTGTATCCCTGTGCTTACGGTATGACCTTTAATGTGACGCAGAAAAAGGGAGAGGACAGGCTGACCCTGAATGCCATTTTAAACCAGCGTTCCCAGGACGTACTGGCAGCCAACAACTGGAATGTGGTACAGTATGCGGTGCTGGTGCATATGCTGGCACAGGTCTGCGATATGAACGTGGGCGAGCTGGTGCATGTCATTGCGGATGCCCATATCTATGACCGCCACGTGGATGCCATTAAGGAGCTCATCAGCAGAGACCCCTTCCCGGCGCCGAAGTTCTGGCTGAACCCGGAGATCAGGGACTTCTATCAGTTCACACCGGATGATGTGAAGCTGGAGGGTTACCAGACCGGGGAGCAGATCAGGGATATTCCGATTGCAATCTGACATGAGTAAGTAGGGCGGTAGCCCGGAATACGAATATCAGTACGGTTTCGTGAGTGCGAAGAACGGAGAAACCGGTTATTATCATAGAAACAAACAGAAACGAGGTACACCATGAATTTAATTGTAGCAGTAGACAACAACTGGGCCATCGGCAGCAAGAACGAACTGCTGATCCGCATCCCCAACGATCACAAGCATTTCCGCGAAGAGACGACAGGTAAGGTAGTGGTTCTGGGACGCAAGACTTTGGAGACTTTCCCGCAGGGCATGCCTTTAAAGAACCGCATCAACATTATTTTGTCCAAAGATCCGAATTATCAGGTCAAGGATGCGATCGTGGTACACTCTATTGAAGAATTGCTGGAAGAACTGAAGAAATATGACGAAGAGAATATCTATATCATCGGCGGAGAGAGTATTTACCGCCAGATGCTGCCTTACTGTGACGTGGCCCATGTGACGAAGATTGACCATGCCTACGAGGCGGATGCCTATTTCCCGGATCTGGACAGTGATCCTGAGTGGGAGATTACCGCAGACAGTGACGAGCAGGTCTATTTTGACATTACCTATCAGTTCTTAAAGTACGAGCGCAAGAAAGCCTGAGTGCGGAAAACGATGAAAAAGAAGATATATTTGGCAGTTACGGTTTTACTGCTTACTCTGGCAGGAATATATGTGGCAGCCAGAATGATTCTGTGGGGTGGTCCCGTAAGTTTTCGCAGTTATGTGTTGTTACTGGGGGATCTGCTGTGTCTGCTGCTTCTCCTGTTTTATGTATATCTGAGAGTACCCATCAGGCTGCACCGGAAAATACGGGACAAGTGGGGAACTCCAGGGAAATGGGAGTGGCTGGAGGATATCGGCATTGCTTTGTGGGCAGTGCTGTGCCTGATCGTCACGTTTGCCGGAATTGCCTGGATTTGGTTTGAAAATGACATCCCTTCGGAGACGCGGCTCACAGAGAATCTGATCAGTGTGGAAGAGATGGAGTTCCCGGACAGGCACTGGTATTCCTACTGGCGTCCAGAGGGCGTGCTGTTTCGGAGAGAGACGGAGCTTGCCGGTGAGGATTACATTACTTATCTGACGGAATTGATGGACAAGGAAGAAAATACCCACCCGGAGGATGCAGAAACGGTAGCAAAGCAGGCGATGGAAGAACAGTGGCTTGCGGAATACTATGCGTCGGAGACGGAAAACGCGGAAGATGTACAGGATCCCTTAGAGCCTTACGCACAGGCAGTATATGATGCTGTGCTGCAACAACAGGGCTTTTCCTTCGAAGTCTGCTACAATGCCAAAGGCAATTTCTATCTGCAGCTGGGAGAACAGGAGCAGGCGGGAAAGACCTATGCATACACGCTGGTCTACAATCGTACCTCGCAGAACGGAAAATGTGAGATTTTCGTGCTGTACCGGAATCCGGAAGAGAATCTGTCCACAGAGGCAGCACAGATCGTGGAGTTTTATGCGGTCCGCAGTGAAGATCTGCAGGTCATTGCGGGGGATAAGACCGGATGGTCAGTGGTAGCGAACAGTGCATATCAGGAAGCTACCGGAGAAAAATAATTGTAGTGAATTTAATTTGAGTTTTCAGCTAAAAGGAGAAATGAGCCACATTTTCGCTGAAAAAAGCACTGGAAAGCATAAATGTGTATATTGACTTTTATTACAAATGGTATAATAATGAAAATCAATAAATTCTGTTAAGAGAAATCAACAGGCAGAGTGGTAAACCGAGGAAAGAAGGAATACAAAATGGAAAAGAAGAACATTGACTGGGGTAACATCGGTTTCGGTTATATCCCTACGGATTACAGATATGTGTCCAATTACAAGGACGGCAAATGGGATGACGGTCAGCTGACCCAGGATCCCAACATCGTATTAAATGAGTGTGCAGGTGTATTGCAGTATGCACAGACCGTATTCGAGGGTCTGAAGGCCTACACCACAGAAGATGGACATATCGTAACCTTCCGTCCTGACTTAAACGGTGAACGTCTGGAGTCTTCCGCAGCAAGACTGGAGATGCCCATTTTCCCCAAGGAGCGTTTCGTGGAGGCTGTTACCGAGACGGTTAAGGCCAACGATGCTTTCGTACCTCCTTACGGCAGCGGTGCAACTCTGTACATTCGTCCTTATATGTTCGGCAGCAATCCTGTCATCGGTGTAAAGCCTGCGGACGAATATCAGTTCCGTATCCTGTGCACTCCTGTAGGACCTTACTTCAAGGGCGGCGTTAAGCCTCTGACCATCCGTGTCACCGACTTTGACCGTGCGGCACCTCACGGAACCGGTCACATCAAGGCTGGCCTGAACTATGCTATGAGCTTACATGCAATCGTATCCGCTCACAAGGAAGGCTACGATGAGAATATGTATCTGGATGCTGCTACCCGTACCAAGGTAGAGGAGACCGGCGGTGCGAACTTCCTGTTCGTTACCAAGGATAACAAGGTTGTAACTCCCAAGTCCGACAGTATCCTTCCTTCCATCACCCGTCGCTCTCTGGTATATGTTGCCAAGGAATATCTGGGACTGGAAGTAGAAGAGAGAGAAGTATACCTGGATGAAGTAAAAGACTTCGCAGAGGCTGGTCTGTGTGGTACCGCAGCAGTGATCTCCCCTGTAGGCAAGATCGTTGACCACGGCAAAGAAATCTGCCTGCCCAGCGGCATGACCGAGATGGGACCTGTCACCAAGAAACTGTATGAGACTCTGACCGGTATCCAGATGGGCAGGATCGAAGCTCCTAAGGGCTGGATCCATGTAATTGAGTAATCTGGTATCAAAATTGAATAATATTAAAAATGCGTGTGGAGAATATCCGCACGCATTTTTTTATCTGTAGAATTCTTAGATTTTTCTGAACTTCCAAGAAACCGTGGCACAGAAGAAAAAAATAGGGTATAATCAGAATTTAGAGACTTTGAGAAAGTAGGAAATGTTATGTTTTTAAAAAATAGATGTCATATCACCGCGGTATTGGTGGCGGGAGTGCTGGGAATAAGTATGGTGACGGGACTGACCGCCTGCGGCAGCAGTGACGGCACAAAAGTGGTATTTACCACAGGATTTGGGAAAAATGAGGTATTTCGGATCGGGGACGAGTCCTGCTCTAAGGCGGAGATCATGATCTACCTGACCACGACCCAGAATCAATATGAGAATGTCTACGGGACGGAGATCTGGAATACTTCCCTGAACGGAGTGACTCTGGAGGATAATGTCAAGGAGACAGTGCTGGCAAGGATTGCTCAGATCAAGACCATGTACCTGCTGGCAAAAGAGAAAGAGGTCACGTTGGATGAAGCCGAGGAGGCAAAGGTCGTCCAGGCGGCACAGGAGTATTATTCTTCCTTAAATGATACGGAGATCGAGGCTATGGGTGCCACGGAGGAGATTGTGGAGAATCTGTATCGGGAATATGCCATGGCAGACAAGGTCTATCAGTTGATTATACAGGACATCAATCCGGAGATCAGTGATGACGAGGCTCGCAAAATTACGGTGCAGCAGATCTTTTTTGCAACAGCATCCACGGATATGGACGGAAACCTGAAGCCTTATTCGGAAAGCTCCATTCAGAGTGCCTATGAGAAAGCCTGCGAGGTAAGAGACTTGGCGGTGGACGGAGAACACGATTTCACGGAACTGGCATCCAAATACAGCGACGATTCCGAGATCACCTATTCCTTTGGCAAAGGAGAAGCGGAGAGCGCTTATGAGGAAGCGGCTTTCAATTTGGCAACAGACGAGGTGAGCCAGGTTGTGAAATGTGAACGAGGCTATTACATTATCAAATGCATCAATACGCTGGATCGGGAAGAGACGGACGCTAATAAATTAAAGATTGTAGAAGAGCGGAAACGGGAAGTCTTCGGGCAGGAGTATGACAGCTTTGTGAATACACTGGTGCGTCAGCTCAATGACAAGCTGTGGGACGAGATCACGCTGATCATGGACGAACAGGTGACTACGGACAACTTTTTTGATGTGTATGCAAAGTACTTTCCGGAGGAGTAATTTCTGGTTTTTTACACGCTTTATTAAAATTTTAGAATTACGGAAATATTGATAAATACTGGATTTTTGACTGATTGTTAGCACTCATTTATAATGAGTGCTAAATTTGTCTTGACTTTTCAATTTTACAGTCCTACACTTAGAATCAGTTAGGAAACAGTCAGCCATGGCTGTGCAATTTTAGAAAAGGATGTGGTAATAATGGCAGCAAAAAGCGGCAGTTTGTCAATTAACAGTGAAAACATTTTTCCGATCATTAAAAAGTGGTTGTATTCCGATCACGATATTTTCTACAGAGAGTTGATCTCCAACGGCTGTGATGCCGTGACCAAGCTGAAAAAACTGGACATGATGGGAGAATATTCTCTTCCGGAAGGTTATAAGGGACGTGTGGATGTCATCGTGGATCCTGAGAAGAAGACACTGACCTTCAAGGATAACGGTCTGGGCATGACCGCCGACGAAGTGGAAGAGTATATCAACCAGATCGCATTTTCCGGTGCTACGGATTTCATTGAGAAATATAAGGACAAGAGCAATTCCGACCAGATCATCGGTCATTTCGGACTGGGCTTCTATTCCGCATTCATGGTAGCGGATGAAGTACATATTGATACGTTATCTTACAAGGACGGCGCCAAGGCAGTGCACTGGGAGTGCGACGGCGGCACCGAGTTCTCCATGGAAGACGGAGACAAGACGGATGTCGGTACGACCATTACCCTGTTTTTAAATGAAGATTGTCTGGAGTTCTGTAATGAGTACAAGGCTCGTGAGGTCGTGAAGAAGTATTGTTCCTTCATGCCTACCGAGATCTATCTGTCCAAGGCGAACACCAAGGAGACCCAGATCATCAAGGAAGAGGAAAAGCTTCCCGATGATGAAGTCCTGGAAGAGATCGAGCCGGAGAAGAAGGAAGCGGCAGAAGGTGAAAACGCTGAAGCTGCCGAGGGAACAGAAGAGCCTAAGAAGCTGAAGATCAGAAAGCGTCCTGAATTGATCAACGAGACACAGCCTCTGTGGACCAAGCATCCCAATGAGTGCACGAAGGAAGAGTATCTGGACTTCTACCGCAAGGTATTTCAGGATTACAAGGAGCCTCTGTTCTGGATCCACCTGAATATGGATTATCCTTTTAATCTGAAAGGTATCCTGTACTTCCCGAAGATCAACATGGAGTATGAGTCCATCGAGGGTACCATCAAGCTGTACAACAATCAGGTATTTATCGCAGATAACATCAAGGAAGTCATTCCTGAGTTCCTGCTGCTGTTAAAGGGTGTCATCGACTGCCCGGATCTGCCTCTGAACGTATCCAGAAGTGCATTGCAGAATGATGGATTTGTCAAGAAGATCGCCGAGTACATTACCAAGAAGGTAGCGGACAAGCTGGCTGGTATGTGCAAGACGGATAAGGAAGAGTATGACAAATACTGGGATGACATCAGTCCCTTCATCAAGTTCGGCTGCCTGAAGGATGACAAGTTCTGTGAGAAGATGAATGATTATATCCTCTTCAAGAATCTGGACGGCAAATATCTGACTCTGCCCGAGTGTCTGGAGATCAAGCCTCAGGACGAGGAAGAGAATAAGGAAAATGCTGTAGATGAGAACGGCAACAAGGTAGAAGCTGAGGTCGTAGGGGATAAATCTGAAGATGAGGCTTCTGAGGAGAATGCCGGGGAAGAGAAGAAGGAAAAGACCATCTACTATGTAACGGATGAACAGCAGCAGAGCCAGTACATCAATATGTTCAAGGCTGCCAAGATGGATGCTGTGATCCTGACCCACAATATCGATCAGCCCTTCATCTCCCAGTTAGAGCAGAAGAATGAGGGAATCAAGTTCCAGCGTATCGATGCGGATGTGACCGATGCCCTGAAGTCCAAGACTTCCAAGAAGGCTGAAAAAGAGATGGAAGAGCAGGCAGAGAGCATCAGCAAGCTGATGAAGAAAGCTCTGAAGAACGACAAGATCACTGTCAAGGTAGAGGAGCTGAAGAACAAGAAGATCTCTTCCATGATCACTCTGTCCGAAGAGAGCAGACGTATGCAGGATATGATGAAGATGTACTCCATGCCCGGCATGGATATGAGTGCTTTCGGCGGTGAGGGCGAGACCCTGATTCTGAATGCCAACCATCCTCTGGTACAGTACATCACCGAGCACCAGGACGGCGAGAACGCAGAAATGATCTGCGAGCAGCTGTACGATCTGGCAAAGCTCCAGCATGCACCCTTGTCCGCCGATGCCATGACCAAGTTCGTGGCAAGAAGCAATGACATTATGATGCTGTTGACCAAATAAAAATGACGGATTAAAAACAAAGGGAATCACAATCTGGGAACGGTTTGTGGTTCCTTTTTTGGGCTACACGGCGGCTCGGGGACAGATGCAGACCGGTACCGGAATTAGTATTTAGTGAATGCATATCACCCGTCTGTTAATCAAGTAGATGTATGATGAAGACAAAACGGATAGAAGTTAGTCTACTTAGTATATGGGAACATGCACATATTTTTCTGACTTTGCATATTCTGTAAGGAACATTTGTTGCCTGACCGGATCAAGACAGACAAAACGGCATAGGCAGAAAGGACCTCTGTCCATGGACACTACTTATACAGGAACACTTCAGATCAGCGTTGTCTCCGCTCTGAGGATGACACCGATACCCGGCGCGACCGTCACCGTCTCCTATACCGGGGATCCGGATTCCCCGCTGGAGACGATGACTACTGACGAATCCGGGCAAACCCCTACGATAACACTGGATGCGCCGCCGAGAGAGCTTTCTTTATCTCCGGATATTACGGCACAGCCCTATTCGGAGTACAACATTCAGGTGACTGCAGAAGGCTTTGAACCGGTACTGGTATCTGGTTCCGAAATTCTGGCAGGCGAATTTTCCCTACAACCGATCCGCATGAATCCGCTGAATGTAACAGAGGAGGAAGAAAAAGTAGTAGTAATACCTGCACATACGCTTTTCGGAGAGTATCCTCCGAAGATTCCGGAAGAAGAAATCAAACCTATGAACGAGACCGGGGAGATCGTACTGAGCCGTGTGGTGATTCCGGAATATGTGATCGTACATGACGGTGTCCCGGAGGATCCCACTGCCCGGAATTACTGGGTGCGCTATAAGGATTACATTAAAAATGTGGCCTCCAGCGAGATTTATTCCACCTGGCCGGAGAGTGCAATTTATGCTAATATTCTGGTCATTCAATCATTTACGTTAAACCGTATATATACGGAGTGGTACAGGGGACGTGGATACGATTTTACGATAACTTCTTCTACGGCGTATGATCAAAAATGGATCTATGGCAGAAATGTGTTCGAAGAGATCGACTATCTGGTAGATTCCATTTTTACCAACTATTTGTCAAGGCCCGGTGTACGACAGCCCATTTTCACATCGTATTGTGACGGTAATCGGACTACCTGCCGGGGGCTGAGCCAGTGGGGCTCCAAGTCATTGGCGGATCAGGGATATTCCGCTATTGATATCATTCATTATTATTACGGCAATGATATGTATATCAATTCCGCAGATATTATTTCGGGAGTGCCTTCTTCCTGGCCGGGGTATGATCTGACTATCGGTTCTTCCGGGGAAAAAGTCCGTCAGCTGCAACAGCAGTTGAACCGGATCGCCAGAAATTATCCGGCGATTCCTACGTTGACACCCGACGGAATCTATGGCTCCGGTACTGCGGAGGCTGTCCGGACGTTCCAGAAGATATTTAATCTTCCTCAGACCGGAATCGTGGATTATCCTACATGGTTTGAAATCTCGGATATTTATGTGGGGGTGACACGTATTTCGGAGCCGGATGCGTAGTAAATGGGAAGTTACGCGAGCAATGAGCCGCGTAACTTCCCATTTACCATGTTGTAACAAGTGTAATTCCAACAATTTTCCCGGACAAGGATAAAATCCGCTTGACAGATAAAAATAAATAACGTATTATTGTATTAAATAAATAATACAGTAAAACAACAAGACAATGAGGGACCCGGGGAGGCATCGATAGAAACGATGCGTGACAGGTAATAAGAAACAGAAAATAAGAAACAAGAAAGGATGATAGGAATGGCGTGGGAATTGGATGCTGACAGACCCATATATGCGCAGCTGGTGGAGCAGATCCAGAAAGAGATCGTGTCCGGCAAATATCAGCCGGGAGAGAAGCTGCCGAGTGTCAGAGATCTTGCGGCCGTGGCGGCGGTGAACCCGAATACGATGCAGAAAGCTTTTGCGGAACTGGAGCGGAGCGGCCTGATCGTGACACAGCGCACCAGCGGCAGAACCGTGACGGAGGACACTGAGCTGATCGGGAATACCAGAGAACAGCTGGCAGCCGGGCATGTCCGGAATTTTATCAACAACATGCAGGAACTGGGATATCAGAGAGAGGAGATCCGGAATCTCTTCGATAAGGTACAGGCCTGACAGGGGTGCAAATTTATGATGAAAATAAAGAGAGGCGGAAATAGAAATGAATAATCTGGTAGAAATTGTAAATCTGACCAAGAAATATGGTGCCAATGTGGCTGTGAACAATCTGACCGTAAGTCTCCCCAAGGGGAAGATCATTGGCCTGTTGGGACCCAACGGCAGCGGTAAGACGACACTGATCAAAATGCTGAACGGTCTGCTGACACCGACGGAAGGCACTATTATGATCGACGGAAATTATGTAGGACCGGTGACCAAGAGCAAGGTAGCTTATCTGCCGGACCGCACGTATCTGACCATGAATCAGACAATCCGGGAGATTCTGGATTTCTTTCAGGACTTTTATACAGACTTTTCCAGGGAACGTGCGGAAGAGATGTTAAAGAGTCTGGGGATCGATCCTGCAGTGAAAATGCGGACATTGTCCAAAGGTACGAAGGAGAAGGTACAGTTGATCTTAGTGATGAGCAGGAATGCCAGCCTGTATATTTTGGATGAGCCGATTGCCGGTGTGGATCCGGCAGCGAGAGATTACATCCTGCGCACCATTATCAACAACTACAATCCGGAAGCAACGGTACTGATCTCTACCCATCTGATCGAGGATGTGGAACAGGTACTGGATGAAGTCATCTTCATGCGTTATGGTCAGCTGGTGTTATATACATCCGTTGACAATATCAGAGAAGAGAAAGGTAAGTCTGTAGATGCTTACTTCAGGGAGGTGTTCGCATGTTAGGAAAGTTAATGAAATATGAATGGAAAAATATCTGGAAAGCCGGTACACTGATGCTTCTGGGAATGCTTGTGGTCACCGTGATCGGCTGCGTGGTATTACGCATGCCGGGAGGACTGGTAACGGAGATTGCGGACGGCAATAACATGAATGCGACACAGAGCTGGTTTGTACTCTCTTCCTTTGTGGCAACACTGATCCTGTATGTGATCATGCTGCTGGCGTCCACCTGGGGCATGTTGATCTTTCTGGGCATCCGTTTCTACCGCAGTATGTATACCGATGAAGGCTATCTGTCCCACACCCTGCCGGTAACAGCTAACCAGCTGTTTTTAAGCAAGGTACTGGTCTCCGGTGTCTGGTATCTGTTCATTACGATAGGCATCGGTATTTCAGTGGTGGCACTGAACGTGTCTCTGATGACAGGCCTTTTAAATATCGGTGAACTGAGTAGTGTACTGACACAATATAATGGGAATATCTGGGAATTTCTGGCAGATGCTTTTTATGAACTTGGCAGAACATACGAAGAAGAGATGGGAATCAATCTGCTGCATTATGGGATTACACTACTCTTAACCTATGTGGCAGGACCGTTCATTACCATGGTCACCCTGTTCGGAGCGCTGACCATCGGACAGCTTTCCTCCAAACATAAAGGCCTGATGGGAATCCTGGCATATGCCGGCCTGACGATCCTGTCTTCCATCATCGGCAGCACCGTACAGAGCGTCTTCATGTTCGGTACAAATGTCATGAGCAGTGCCAACGGAATTTCCGTGAGCACCAATTCGGCCTATGATATTAACGTGATCACCAGTCTGCTCATTGCGGCCATCATGTACGGCGTATCTTATTACATCATGAACCGAAAATTAAACCTGGACTAACCGGGTCTACACCTTGCTCTCAACTGGTAAATTTGGTATAATAAATCCAAATGACAACAGGGAACGGGTGAAGGTACATGCAGGAGATTATTGATAGAATTTTAGGAGGAAACTTCGATTATGAGAACGGTTCTTTGGAATTCTCCTGCGCTAAAATAGAGATTTCCCTGTCACAGGGGACAATATATGAGGGCTCTTTTCACATTCTTTCTGCGTCGGAAGGCTATGTAAAAGGATCCGTGATCTCGGACCATCTTCGGATGGAATGTATGACGGATCAGTTTACCGGCTCCGATGCAGAAATTTTTTACTGCTTCCACGGAGAAGATCTGGAGGAAGGGGATGTGATCAAGGGCTCTTTTTCCGTAGTCAGCAACAGAGGAGAATACAATCTTCCTTTTGTGGTGACGGTGGAGCATGGGATGTTGAATTCTTCCATCGGGGCTATCCGGAATCTGTTCCATTTTGCCAACCTGGCGAAGAGCAACTGGAAGGAAGCTGTGCGGCTGTTCTATGATCCGGAATTTCTGCGGCTGTTCCAGGGAAACGATGCCCATTTCTATGACAGTTACCGGATCCTGTCCACTTATGAGGGCAACGAACAGAATGTGGAAGAATTCCTGATCTGTATCAATAAAAAGCAACAGCTGGAATTCCTGACGGAAGAGAAAGAACTGGTGAAAAAACTGCCTCGCAGCGCAGATAATTACGGCGTTACGGAGAACAATCTGACCATCGTGAGGAACGGCTGGGGATATACGAATCTCCAGATCGAGTGTGAGGGTGAATTTGTCTTTACGGAAAAGGAAAACATTACAGACGATGATTTTCTGGGAAACCGTTGCCGCCTGCCGGTCTACATCGACAGCAGCCTGTGCAGATCTGGCAAAAATTTCGGTAAAGTCTACATATATAATGCTTATACTTCACTGGAGATCCCGGTCATGGTACAGCTGGGAGACGGTGTAGTGGCCCGGCATGCAGATCACAGTCATATGCAGTGCATCACCCAGATCATGAAATATTATGAAGAATCGAGACTGAAAAAGATCGGTACGGGAACCTGGCTCGCGGAGACCGGCAAACTGGTGGAGCGCATGGTGACCATGGATGAGAAGGATGTGCCGGCGAGACTGTTCCAGGCACAGCTTCTGATCACAGAGGAACGCTACAATGAAGCCGGATGGATCCTGGATCACGCGGCGGACATGTTGGAAGCCCAGGGAGCTACCGGCGGAGAACAGTGGGCTTACTATCTGTATCTGACCACACTGATCCACAGGGATCCCCAGTATACACTGCAAATGGCGGAGCAGGTGGAACAGATCTACCGCTATGACAGGACCCGCTGGCGTGTGGCATGGCTGCTGTTGTATCTGTCGGAGGAATACAATCGTTCAACCTCCGGGAAATGGATGTTCTTAGAAAAACAGTACCAGTACGGCTGCACCAGTCCGGTAATCTACCTGGAAGCACTGGCCCTTTTGAACGGCAATCCGGCGCTGCTACGTAAATTGAACAGTTTTGAACTGCAGGTGTTGAACTTCGGTGTCCGTCAGGATGCGGTAAACGACAGCCTGATCGAACAGCTGTTGTATCTGTCGGGAAGAGTCAGAGAGTATTCTCCACTACTGGGCAGAATTTTACGAAGACTGTATGAGAAAAAGAAGGATGTGCGGATCCTGCAGGAGGTGTGCAGCCTTCTGATCAAGGGAAGTAAGACGGGACCGGATGCCTTCACGTGGTATCATATGGGTGTGGAAAGCCATCTGAGGATCACGAATCTCTATGAATATTATATGGCGTCGGTAGATCTGGATGCTGTGCTGGAGCTTCCGAAAGTGATTCTGATGTATTTTTCTTTCCAGAGCAATCTGGATTATGAACATAGTGCGTTCCTGTATGCGTATCTGTTAAAACACCGGAAAGATTATGAGGAACTGTACGAACATTACGAGCCGAGAATGGAGCGGTTCGTCATTGACCAGATCCAGAAGCAGCATATTAACAGACATCTGGCAATACTGTATCAGGAATTCCTGTCTCCGGCCATTGTAACGGAAACTATGGCGAAGCCTCTGTCCCGTCTGTTGTTTGCCCATATGGTAAGAGTGGATGACAGCAGAATGCGTAAGGTGATCGTCAGCCAGCCGGGGAATCTGATACTGTCCGAGACGCCTCTGCAAAACGGCACGGCCTGGGTGGCAGTCTACGGGAATGATTATACCATTGCTTTTGAGGATGCATATGGTAACAGGTTCCTTAAAAATGTGGAATATATCCTGGAAAAACTGCTGGTACCGGGGAAATATCTCAGACTTCTGGAACATTATGTGCCGGATACGGCGGAACTGGATCTGTATTTTATGGAGAACGGCAGAACAGAAGAGACCATATCTTCCACAAAGCTGATGCGGATGGCAAGACTGGTGGAAAGCGATGCCGTGGAGCCGAAGCTGCGCAGTGAGATTGCGGTACAGCTGGTACAGGCCTATTTCGACGCGGATAATTTGCAGGCACTGGATGAATACCTGCAGGAGCTGCAGGGGGACGGCTTTACGGAGGAACAGCGGGAACTGATCCTGCGTTTTCTGGTGTTGCGGGGAAATTATGAGAAGGCATATGCCTGGATCGAAGCATATACCCCTTATTTTGTGGAGGCCAAGATCCTGTTGCGGCTTACGGACGGTGTGATCACGCAGTCGGTCCATGAGGGAGAGGCAGTCCTGTATGCGGCGGCATTGACGGCGTTCCGTAAGGGAAAATACAACGGTGGAATTTTAGAGTATCTGGTGCGTTATGCCACCGGTACCACGAAGGAATTGCGTGACATCTGGAAAGCGGCAAGATCCTTTGAGATAGACTGCTACAGCTTAAGTGAAAAGATATTGCTGCAGATGCTGTTCTCCGGGGCATTTGTGGGAGAGCGGATGGATATTTTCCGTTATTATGTATCCCAGGGAGCCAGACAGGAGATCGAGGAAGCTGTGCTTGTACAGAGCTCTTATGATTATTTCTGCCGGGAGAAGATCACGGAGGAATATGTATTCCGGGAGATCCGTAACTGCTATCTGCGGGGAGAAGAGACCCAGCGGATCTGCAAGCTGGCTTATCTGAAATTCTATGCGGAGAATAAGGACAAGCTGGAGCGGGAAGATGAAACTCTGGTCCGGAATTTCCTGGAGGAAATGATGAAGGACCACATTCATCTGAACTTTTTCAGGGAATATCAGGACTGCCTGCCACAGCTGCAGGAGATGAAGGACAAGACTATCGTGGAGTATCACACAAGAGGCGGCGTCCGTGCAAGGATTCATTATGTGATGATGCATGAGAACGGGCAGGCGGAGGATTACCTGTCGGAATATATGCAGGAAGTATACAGCGGTGTATTTTTCAAGGAATTCGTCCTGTTTTTCGGGGAGAATCTTCAATATTACATTATGGAAGAATCAGAGAACGAAGAACAGCTGACAGAAAGCGGAAGCCTGCAGAAGAGCGATATTATGAATGAAAGTCCGGACAGCAAATACGAGATCATCAATGATATGATGATCAGCATGACACTGCAGGACGATACGACACTGGATCATCTGATCGAGGAATATTACCGCAGGGAATATCTGGATCACAGATTGTTCACATTGCAGTAAAAATAAAAAAAGACAGCAGGAGAGGAGGCGGAAGAACATGCGACTGCCGGGAAGTGATAAAGTTATAGTGGGTTATGACCTGGGGAAGGATTATGCGCAGATCAGCTGCTATGTCACAGGCAAGGAAGAAGAGATCACCACATTGTCTTCCGTTGCAGGCTCACAGGTCTATACGATTCCCCTGGTCCTGAGCAAGAGACAGGGAGTCAACCAGTGGTTCTATGGAAGTGAAGCCCTCCGGCATGCGGAGGAAGAAGAGGGAATCCTGGTGGAGCATCTTCTGAAGCTGGCAAAAGATGGGGAACCGGTGCAGATCGATGGAACGACTCTGGATCCGGTGGCACTACTGACTCTTTTTCTCAAGCGTAGTCTGGGAATGCTGTCCCAGATGACTTCCACAGAGCGGATCGGGGCCCTGATGATCACCTGCGAGGAACTGGATGCAGGAATGCTGGAGGTGCTGACGCAGGCAGTGGAGGCATTACACCTGAAGACGGATGCTGTCTGTTTTCAGAGCCATCGGGAGAGCTTTTATTATTACAATCTGTATCAGCCGGAAAATCTGTGGAAGCAGGGGAGCGTGCTGTGCGAGTATAGGGACAGTTCCATCCAGACTTATTATATGGAATGCAACCGCCATACGACGCCGGTGGTAACGTACATCGAAGAGCGGGAATTCCCTTTTCCGGTGGAAAAATCGGATGAAAAGTTCCTGGAGATCGCCACACAGCTATGTGAGAACCGGATGGTGTCCTCGGTATATCTGATCGGGGAAGAGTTTTCTCAAGAATGGATGAAAGAATCGCTACGCTATCTGTGCCGTGGACGGAGAGTCTTTCAGGGGAACAACCTGTTCAGCAAGGGTGCCTGCTACAGCATGATGGAGCGACTGCATCCCAGTGAAAACGGACAAAATCATGTCTATCTGGGACAGGATAAATTGAAATCCAATATCGGTATGAAAGTGCGCAGACAGGGAGAGGAATCCTATCAGGCACTGTTAGACGCCGGAATCAACTGGTATGAGGCGCAGAATACCATGGAGTTTTACCTGTTGGAAGGAAGAGCGGTGGAGATCCTGATCACGTCCCTGACGGGAAAGGGCAGCCGGATCGCCAGAATCGTGCCGGAAGAATTGCAGGAAGGAATCACCAGACTGCGGATTCAGGTGGAGATGAAGGATGAAACACATCTGCAGGTGGAACTGGAGGATCTTGGTTTTGGCAGCTTCCGAACAGCTACGCATCATATCTGGAAGGAAGAAATAGAGTTGTAGATCTGCCCGGGGCAGAGAAAATGAGGATGAAAAATGAAGGCAAGTCTGTGTGTAGGAGAATATTGCGAGAATGCCTATAATGTGGAAGGCCTGGATATCCGGGTCTATAGTATGGAAGAGTTGTGCTATTGCCTAAAGGAGAATGCATTCCTGTTAGACCTGTCCATCATGAACGATAAGCTGGTGGACTGGATCGGAGAAGAATGTAAAGTGTGGGAACTGGCAAAACAGCTCTACCCCATGGTACATAAGCAGGGATCTTTAAGTGTGTTCGTGGTGACGATCCTGCAATATGTGGGGATGTACGATCCGGAAGAAATCCTGCAGGTGGAGCAGGTACTGAAGCAAGGAGCCGGACTCAGCAATCTGGAGAAACGCAAGAGCCAGATCGACTATATGGTGGAAAAAAGAAAATATGCGGCAGCCATCCGCGGATATGATATGCTGCTGGAGACCTGGAACCATCTGGAACAGGAAGGCAAGGAACTTCCGGCGGGAAAAGTCCGGGCGGCGATCCTGCACAATAAGGGTGTGGCGCTGACAGGGCTGATGTTTTATGGCAAGGCGGCATATTACTTTAACGAAGCCTGGAAGACCGATCCGGACAGAGAACACCTGGATGCCTATCTGGCGGCAAAGAGAATGGAACTGACGGAGGATGCCTATGTGGCATTTGCAGCGCAGAATCCGGAAAATTATACGGAGTCCCTGGAACTGGAAAAGCGGATCGAGCAATTTGAATGGGAATGGGAACAGCAGCCAGAGTACCGACAGCTACGGCTGCGTGGTGACTGGCGGGTGAACGACAGGGTGAGATACGATGCGGAAAATGAGAGACTGACTCAGGCACTGAAAAACAGTTACCGGACAAGTGTCAGCGTATAGAGAAGACAGCAGGAGAGAATTATGGCGTGGTGGAACCGTTTATTTAAGAAAAAAGAACCGATACAGCAGGAAGAGGACTGGGAACAGCTGGTCTATACCCGCAACGGTGTGAATTTTGATGAGGAAGACCAGAGAAAACGTTACATTGTAAATTGCCTGGAGCAGATCGCAGAGGCTTCCAAGGAGATCGACCTCCTGACGGGAGAGTATACGCTGGTGACTTCTTATCTGACGGATACGGATGAGATTGAGGCCCTGCCAGCAGAGCAGAGAGAAGAGGTCAACCGGGTGGCCGGCAAGCTGGCCGGGCTGGAACAGGAACGCAGCAGATACCGGGAAAAGAAGAACCGTATGCGTGATGCGGACTTCTATGCGATCCGCAAAAGAGAGAACGAGATTGAAGAAGGCATTCAGAAGATTCGGGACGGCGAGAAATACGGCAATCTGATAAGGCAGGATCTGCACAGACTGGACGGAGAACGACATGCCTACGAATACCGGAGAAATGAGCTGGAGAATCTGATGAACAACCAACGGGGCATGGCTGTCATTTTCCTTACGGCATTGATCGTCTGTGTGATCATGCTGGTGATCCTGCAGTATGCTTTTGAAATGGATGTCTATGTGGGACTTTTTCTGGCAGTAGGTGCAGGAGCTGTAGCCATCTCCTATGTCTGCATCCGGTACATGGATGCAGGACGGGAACTGCAGCGGGTGGAGAAGACCATCAACAAGATCATCCAGCTGCAGAATAAAGTCAAGATCCGCTATGTGAACAACTGTCAGCTGATGGAATATCTGTATCTGAAGTACAATACGGACAGTGCAGCAAAGCTGGAAAAACAGTGGAAAATGTATCAGGACGAAAAGGAAGAGCGGAAGCAGTTCGCAGAGGCGGAAGCTAAGATCGAGTACTACCAGAAGCAGCTGGTACAGCAGCTGGCCGGTTACCGTGTGCAGATGCCGGAGCGCTGGATCAGCCAGACAGCTGCGCTTTTGGACAAGCGGGAAATGGTGGAAATCCGTCACGAACTGATCCAGAGAAGACAGGTGCTCCGTAAACAGATGGACTACAATCAGGAAGTAGCGGAGAGTGCAAGAAACGAAGTAAAAGACATCGCAGCCACCTATCCGAAATATGCCCAGGAGATCCTGGCCATGGTGGAGCGGTACGACCGATAAAGAATTGACAAGACACCTCTCGTTGTGTTACTATGACACCGTGTTAGCAATTTACCATGCTAAAGCATACGACGCGGCCAACAGTGAGTGGCAGAACGGGAGGATGCATTATGAAAAGAGTATTAGTGGCATTACTGGCAATCAGCATGGCAGCAGGTGTTCTTACCGGCTGTGGTTCTAAAGAATCTGAGAAAACATTTACCGTAGGTTTCGATGCGGAATTTCCCCCTTACGGATATCGTGATGACAGTGGAGAATATGTAGGCTTTGACCTGGATCTGGCAGCAGAAGTATGCAAGAGACAGGGTTGGGAGCTGGTAAAGCAGCCTATCGACTGGGATGCCAAGGATATGGAGCTTTCTTCCGGAGCCATTGACTGTATCTGGAACGGTTTCACCATGAACGGCAGAGAAGATGCCTACACCTGGACAGAGCCCTATATCGACAACAGTCAGGTATTCGTCGTAGCGTCTGCTTCCGGTGTACAGAACAAGGAAGAACTGGCAGGCAAGGTGGTAGCAGTACAGAAGGATTCCTCTGCGCTGGCTGCTCTGAACGATGAAGAAAATGCAGACAACATTGCACTGCGTGATTCCTTCTCCCAGCTGATCGAATATGCGGACTACAATACCGCTTTCATGGATCTGGAGCAGGGTGCGGTAGATGCCGTAGCCATTGATATCGGTGTGGCACAGTATCAGATTGCGCAGAGAGAAGAAGGAAAATTCGTTATGCTGCAGGGCGAGGACAACAAGCTGGCTGTAGAGCAGTATGCAGTAGGTTTCCTGAAGGGTAATGATGAACTGAGAGATACCGTACAGAAGACACTGGACGAAATGGCAGCGGATGGTACCTTCGCACAGATCGCTGAAAAATGGGGACTGACCGACAGCGTATGTCTCGGTAAATAATCAACTAAGGATAGTTAAGGAGTAGAATTCATGAGTTTGCTGACCATGAGTGCCCAACTGGCAGAGGGCTTTCTGATAACGGTGGAAATATTTGTACTGACCCTTTTGTTTTCCCTTCCTCTGGGGCTGATCGTAGCCTTCGGAAGAATGTCAGGATGTAAGGTGATCCGCATTATATCCAAAATATACATATCCATCATGAGAGGAACCCCTCTGATGTTACAGATCATCGTGGTGTATTTTGCCCCCTTTTATGTATTCCGCATGCAGGTGGGAACGGGGTATCGTTTCCCGGCGGTGATACTGGCATTCGTGATCAATTATGCAGCATATTTTGCAGAGATCTACCGTGCGGGCATTGAGTCCATACCGGTGGGGCAGTATGAGGCTGCGGAGGTGCTGGGCTACAGCAAGGCACAGACTTTCGTGAAGATCATTCTGCCGCAGGTGGTGAAGCGGGTTCTCCCGCCAGTGACCAATGAGACCATTACGCTGGTCAAAGATACATCCATGGCATTTACCATTTCCATTGCGGAAATGTTCACGGTGGCAAAGCAGATCGGAGCGGCACAGACCAGTGTGCTTCCCCTGTTGGCAGCAGGTGTGTTCTATTATATCTTCAATCTCGTGGTGGCTTCTTTCATGGAGTATCTGGAGAAGAAGACATCTTATTACAGATAGGAGCAGTGCGGAAATATGGTCCTTTTGGAAATGAATCATGTGAAAAAAAGTTTTGACGGCAATGGGGTGCTGAAGGATATATCCCTGAAGGTCAACGAAGGAGAAGTTGTCTCCATCATCGGCCCCTCCGGTTCCGGCAAATCCACATTGCTTCGCTGTGCAACGCTTCTGGAGAAAATGGACGGTGGTGAGCTGATCTATTTAGGGCAGACGGCAGCTTCGGAGAAAACGGATAAAAACGGCAGAATACAGTGCGAATATGCGTCCAAGGCAGAATTACATAAGATCCGGAAATGTTTCGGACTGGTGTTCCAGAATTTTAACCTTTTTCCCCATTATACGGTGATGAAAAATATCATCGATGCGCCGATCCATGTGGATAAGGTAAGCCGTACAGAAGCCGTGGCGAGGGCGGAGAAGCTTTTAGCACAGTTGGGACTGTCGGATAAGGCAGATGCCTACCCTTACCAGCTGTCCGGCGGACAGCAGCAGAGAGTATCCATAGCCAGGGCACTGGCACTGCAGCCCAGGATCCTGTTCTTCGATGAGCCGACCTCGGCACTGGATCCGGAATTGACGGCAGAAGTATTAAAGGTGATCAGACAGCTGGCAAGTGAACATATGACCATGATCATCGTAACCCATGAGATGCAGTTTGCCAGAGAAGTATCCGACCGCATTATTTTCATGGAACAGGGTGTGATCGTGGAGGAAGGTTCTCCCGAAGCACTTTTTACAACGGAAAATGCCCGGGTTCGGGAATTTATCGGAAAGTTGCAGTAAAAATATATTGATTTTTTTTCGCAAATCTGTTTATCTATTAGGTGTGGGTGTATCTTGCCCACACCTGTTTCAATAAAAGACTGAAAAACATAAGAATGCGAGGACTGATGGTATGAGCGTACAGGAAATGAAACCGATCAAGGAAGGCAAAGTTCGTGAGATCTATGACAACGGAGACACCCTGATCATGGTGGCAACTGACCGTATCAGCTGCTTTGATGTGATCTTGGACAACACAGTAACAAAGAAAGGAACTGTATTGACCCAGATGTCGAAATTCTGGTTTGATATGACTGAGGATGTGATTCCCAATCATATGGTATCCGCTGATGTTAAGGATATGCCCGAATTTTTCAGACAGCCGAAATTCGACGGCAACAGCATGATGTGCAAGAAGCTGAACATGCTTCCCATCGAGTGCATCGTTCGTGGATACATTACCGGAAGCGGCTGGGAAAGCTACAAGAAGAATGGTACCGTATGCGGTATCAAGCTTCCGGAAGGTCTGAAGGAGGCAGATAAGCTTCCCGAGCCCATCTATACCCCTTCCACCAAGGCAGAGATCGGAGATCATGATGAGAATATCTCCTATGAGCAGAGTGTGGAATATCTGGAGAAGCGTTTCCCCGGCAAGGGCGCAGAATATGCGGCCAAGCTTCGTGACTATACCATCGCTATTTATAAAAAATGTGCGGATTATGCACTGACCAAAGGAATCATTATCGCAGATACCAAGTTCGAGTTCGGACTGGATGAGAACGGCAACATGGTACTGGGGGATGAAGTATTGACTCCCGACAGCTCCCGTTTCTGGCCGGTAGACGGCTACGAGCCCGGACATGGCCAGCCTTCCTTTGACAAACAGTTCGCCCGTGACTGGCTGAAAGCCAACCCTGAAAAAGGCTGGAAGCTGCCGGAGGACATCGTGGAGAAGACCATTGACAAATACCTTCAGGCTTACAAGATGCTGACAGGCAAGGATCTGTAGGGGACGGTTTTTTAGTTTTTTTTCACGGGGCAGGCAGGAAAGGTAAGGCTTACAAGTGACGGACAACATTTATATTCAGACAGAAAATAATGACAAATTAAAGGAAGAATGTGGCGTTTTCGGCGTGTATGATTTCGACGGACACGACGTGGCATCCACGATTTATTACGGCCTTCTGGCATTGCAGCACAGAGGCCAGGAAAGCTGCGGTATTGCCGTCAGTGACACGAATGGGCCCAAGGGCAAAGTCTTAAGCAGCAAAGACATGGGACTGGTCAATGAGGCATTTACACCGGAACAGCTGGAGAAGTTAAAAGGTGACATCGGTGTGGGACATGTCCGCTATTCTACAGCGGGAGGATCCACCAGAGAGAATGCACAGCCTCTGGTACTGAATTATGTAAAGGGTACTCTGGGACTGGCCCATAACGGTAACCTGATCAATGCGCCGGAGCTTCGAAGAGAACTGGAGTATACCGGTGCTATTTTCCAGACCACCATTGATTCCGAGGTGATTGCTTATCATATTGCCAGAGAGCGTTTGAATTCCAAATCGGTAGAGGAAGCTGTGGGCAGAGCCATGACGAAGATCAAGGGAGCCTATTCCCTGGTGGTGATGTCTCCCAGAAAGCTGATCGGCGCCAGAGATCCTTATGGATTTAAGCCGTTATGCATCGGCAAGAGAGACAATGCGTATTTTCTGTCCAGCGAGACCTGCGCTCTGGATACGGTAGGTGCCGAGTTCGTCCGGGATGTGCTTCCCGGCGAGATCGTGACCATTTCCCCGGAGAAAGGAATTGAGTCCGATACCACCCATGTATTAAAGCCTGCGGAGACCGCCAGATGTATTTTTGAGTATATTTATTTCGCCAGACCCGACAGCTTTATCGACGGCGTCAGCGTATACGATTCCCGTATTCTGGCCGGAAAGTTCCTGGCTATGGATTCCCCGGTGGATGCGGATCTGGTCATCGGCGTACCGGAATCCGGCAACTGCGCAGCCATGGGATATTCCATGCAGTCGGGAATCCCTTACGGCATGGGCTTCGTGAAAAATGCCTATGTGGGCAGAACCTTCATCAAACCGAAGCAGAAGAGCAGAGAAAGCAGCGTTCAGGTCAAACTGAACCCTATCCGGGAAGCCGTGGAGGGCAAGCGTGTCATCATGATCGATGATTCCATTGTCCGCGGCACCACCTCCGACCGTATCGTAAAGATGTTACGGGAAGCCGGAGCCAAAGAGGTACATATGAGAGTCAGTTCACCGCCGTTTCTGTGGCCCTGCTATTTCGGCACAGACGTTCCGGCGAGAGACCAGCTGATCGCATATAACCGTTCCATCAAGGAGATCAGTGATCTGATCGGCACGGACAGCCTGGATTATCTGAAGATTGAGAGACTGGAAGAACTGGTGGGCGGTAATCTTGGCATCTGCAAGGGCTGCTTTACCGGAAAATACCCGATGGAACCGCCTGCGGAAGATATCCGCGGAGAATTTGACAAATAAACAATAACTATTCAGAAAACCGCAGAATAAGAAAAACTGATACGTCATGCCTGCATGTAAGTAGCAGTTTTCTTATTTGTAAGGTGACTCGAGTAGAGTCACCATCCCACACATGAACAAAATTAGCTGCGAAGCAGCGGGAAAGTATGAGAAGCATACGGTTTTGTGAATGTGAGGGATGGGTTTTGAATGGTTGCAATAAATTAGAAAATAAGAGGAGCAGACAAATGAGTACAGGTACAGACAGATATCAGAGCCCGTTATCCGAACGCTATGCAAGCAAGGAGATGCAGTATATTTTCTCCCCGGATATGAAATTCCGTACATGGAGAAAGCTGTGGATTGCACTGGCAGAGACGGAGAAAGAGCTGGGACTGTCCCAGGACGGTAAGCCCGTTATCACAGATGAGCAGATCGAGGAACTGAAGGCCCATGCTGAGGACATTAATTACGATGTGGCAAAAGAGCGTGAAAAACTGGTACGTCATGACGTTATGAGCCATGTGTATGCATACGGACAGCAGTGCCCCAAGGCAGCCGGAATCATCCATCTGGGCGCAACCTCCTGCTATGTGGGTGACAACACCGACATTATTGTGATGACCGAGGCACTGAAGCTTGTCAGAAAAAAGCTGATCAATGTTATGAAGGAACTGGCGGATTTCGCTGATAAGTATAAGGCACAGCCTACCCTGGCATTTACTCATTTTCAGCCTGCACAGCCTACAACCGTAGGCAAGAGAGCAACGCTGTGGTTACAGGAGTTCTCACTGGATCTGGAGGATCTGGATCACGTTCTGGGTACCATGAAGCTGTTAGGCTCTAAGGGAACCACCGGAACCCAGGCTTCTTTCCTGGAACTGTTCAACGGAGATCAGGAGACCATCGACAAGATCGATCCCATGATCGCAGCCAAGATGGGATTCAAGGAGTGCTATCCTGTATCCGGCCAGACTTATTCCCGCAAGGTGGATACCAGAGTAGCAAACGTGCTGGCCGGTATTGCGGCATCCGCTCATAAGATGAGCAATGACATCCGCCTGTTACAGCATCTGAAGGAAGTGGAAGAGCCGTTTGAGAAGAATCAGATCGGTTCCTCCGCAATGGCATATAAGCGTAATCCCATGAGAAGTGAGCGTATTGCTTCCCTGTCCCGTTATGTGATGGTGGATGCACTGAATCCCGCCATTACTTCCGCAACCCAGTGGTTCGAGAGAACGCTGGATGATTCTGCCAACAAGAGACTGTCTATTCCCGAAGGCTTTCTTGCCATCGATGGTATTCTGGATCTGTGCCTGAATGTGGTAGACGGACTGGTAGTATATCCGAAGGTAATTGAAAAACACATGATGAGCGAGCTTCCTTTCATGGCTACCGAGAATATTATGATGGATGCCGTAAAGTTAGGCGGCAACCGTCAGGAACTGCATGAGCGTATCCGTGAGCTTTCCATGGAGGCCGGACGCAATGTGAAGGTAGAAGGAAAAGAGAATAACCTCTTGGAGCTGATCGCCGCAGATCCCGCATTCCCCATGGGACTGGAGGAACTGAAAGCATCCATGGATCCGTCCAAGTATATCGGACGTTCCAAAGAGCAGGTGGAAGCTTTCCTGAAAAATGTGATCAGCCCGATCTTAGAGGCCAACAAGGACTTACTGGGTGTAAAGGCCGAGATCAACGTATAAACGTTTTCTGCTGAAGTAATTTGTGGAAACGAAAACTATTCAGAACCTCATTCATCGGTGATCTTTTGATGTTTACATGGCTCTGAATCGTTACAGAATGATAAGAAAGCAGGAGACGAAAATGGGTGGATTTTTTGGAGTCGCAGCAAAAGAAGACTGTGTGTTTGATCTGTTCTTTGGAACGGATTATCATTCCCATCTGGGAACCAGACGTGCCGGCATGGCAGTCTACAGCAAAGAAGAAGGTTACAACAGAGCCATTCACAACATAGAGAATGCACCGTTCCGTACGAAGTTCGACAAGGATGTCAATGAGATGCACGGACATCTGGGCATCGGCTGTATTTCCGATTTTGAGCCCCAGCCGCTGATGGTGCGTTCCCATCACGGAACTTATGCTATTACCACCGTGGGCAAGATCAACAATACGGATGCCATCATCAAGGATCTGTTTGCGAAGGGGCATTCTCATTTTCTGGAGATGAGCGGCGGTGACATCAATGCCACGGAGCTGGTGGCGGCCATTGTCAACCAGAAGGACAATCTGGTGGAGGGCATTCAGTACGCCCAGGAGATCATCGACGGTTCCATGACCTTACTGATCATGACACCCAAGGGAATCTATGCGGCCAGAGATAAGATGGGCCGTACTCCGGTGGCAGTAGGCAAAAAGGAGGGGGCTTATTGCGTCTCCTTTGAGAGCTTCGCTTATCTGAATCTGGGATACCAGCCCGTGAGAGAGCTGGGACCGGGAGAGATCGCCGTGGTGACACCGGAAGGTGTACGAACCCTGGTGAAGCCCGGCAAGGATATGAAGATCTGTACGTTTTTGTGGGTCTATTACGGATATCCGTCCTCATCCTATGAAGGCATCAGTGTAGAGAAGATGCGTTATCAATGCGGTGCCAAGCTGGCGGAGCGTGATAATGTAAAACCGGATATCGTAGCAGGAGTGCCGGATTCCGGTACCGCTCATGCAGTGGGATATGCCAACCGTTCGGGAATTCCTTTTTCCCGTCCGTTTATTAAGTATACCCCCACCTGGCCCAGGTCCTTTATGCCGACGATCCAGACCCAGAGAAATCTGATCGCAAAGATGAAACTGATCCCGGTACATGATCTGATCCAGGATCAGAGTCTGTTGTTGATCGACGATTCTATTGTCCGCGGCACACAGTTAAGAGAGACCACGGAATTCCTGTACCAGAGCGGTGCAAAGGAAGTACATATCCGTCCGGCCTGTCCGCCTCTGTTATATGGCTGCAAGTACCTGAACTTTTCCAGATCTTCTTCCGAGATGGATCTGATCACCCGCCGTGTGATCAAGGAGATTGAGCAGGAGGGCAGAGAAATCGATCTGAAGAACTATGTGAATCCCGATACTCCGGAATACGAGGAGATGGTAGGACGGATCTGCAAACAGCTGAAGTTCACCACATTGCAGTTTCAGAGATTGGATGATATGATTGAGTCCGTGGGCATCGGCAGAGAGAAGCTGTGCACCTACTGTTGGGACGGCAGAGAATAATGCGAAAAGAACTTCTAATCACTCAGAGCATAGGCTCTTTCGTGAAGAAGTTCTAAGTTTCGCATGGCAAAACGCTACGCGTTTTGAATATAGATGTAGGTTATATAAAATATAATAAATATTGATTTTACTTATACCACAAAGTGTTGTATACTGTAAAACGGTGTGAGAAAGAGAAGCAGGAGTTTCTTTGGATCACCCGGAACAAGATATTGGATGTAGATTTATCACAGAAACTGTGGTAAAGAATGGAGGAAAACATGGTAAAGGCAGTTGTAGGAGCCAACTGGGGCGACGAAGGAAAAGGAAAGATCACAGATATGCTGGCAGAGAAAGCGGACATTATCGTACGTTTTCAGGGCGGCGCAAATGCAGGACATACCATCGTGAACAATTATGGTAAATTTGCTCTGCACACCCTTCCTTCCGGTGTATTTTACAATCATACCACCAGCGTGATTGGTAACGGTGTGGCATTAAACATTCCGATCCTGATGAAAGAGATCAAGTCTATCACAGACAGAAATGTTCCCATGCCCAAGATTCTGGTGTCTGATCGTGCACAGATGGTAATGCCTTACCATATTTTATTTGATCAGTATGAAGAGGAGAGACTGGGCGGTAAGTCCTTCGGATCTACCAAGTCCGGTATCGCACCTTTCTATTCTGATAAGTATGCGAAGATCGGTTTCCAGGTAAGTGAGCTGTTTGATGAAGAACTGCTGCAGGAAAAAGTACAGCGTGTCAGTGAGATGAAGAATGTCATCTTAGAGCATCTGTATCACAAGCCCATGATCGATCCCGCAGAGCTGTTAAATACCCTGCATGAGTATCGCGATATGATCGCACCTTTTGTATGCGATGTATCCGCATTCTTAGATAAGGCACTGAAAGAGGGCAAGACCATTCTGTTAGAGGGCCAGTTAGGAACCATGAAGGATCCGGATCACGGAATTTACCCCATGGTAACTTCTTCCTCCACGTTGGCAGCTTACGGCGCCATCGGTGCAGGTATCCCTCCTTATGAGATCAAGCAGATCGTTACCGTAAGTAAGGCATATTCCTCTTCCGTAGGAGCAGGTGCTTTCGTATCTGAGATCTTCGGTGACGAAGCAGATGAATTACGTCACCGCGGCGGTGACGGTGGTGAATTCGGTGCAACTACCGGACGTCCCAGACGTATGGGATGGTTCGACTGTGTTGCCACCAAGTACGGCTGTCGTCTGCAGGGCGCTACCGATGTGGCATTTACCGTACTGGATGCACTGGGATATCTGGATGAGATCCCTGTATGTGTAGGGTATGAGATCGACGGTGAAGTTACCACTGATTTCCCTGTTACCTACAAGCTGGAAAAGGCAAAGCCCGTACTGAAAAAGCTCCCTGGCTGGAAGTGCGATATCCGCGGTATCCGCAACTTCGATGAACTGCCGGAGAACTGCAGAAAGTATGTGGAATTCATTGAGGAGCAGATCGGATTCCCTATCACCATGGTCAGCAACGGCCCGGGAAGGGAAGATATCATCTATCGTGAGAGTCCTTTGAAGAAATAAATGCTGTCAAATGCGGAGAGATAGGATAATCTTTGATGGAAAAAAATCTGTAAAATGTGAATGAGAATGGAAAGGGCATGGTGCTGGTATGAGATCAGCCCGTGTCCTTTTTAGTATACGATGAATCCGGCAGGAATTTTGATTACACAGTATCTGGCTGAATGCAAGCATTCGCAGAACGCAGTTTTGCATGGCTCTGAATAGTTACAGATTTTTACTGTGAAGGAACAAAAACCAGTGTCTGATAGTAATTTAGAGATGGAGACAGCGAGATATGATCAATAATCTGGAAGCGTATAAAGTATTTTATTATGTGGCAAAATGTGGGAGTGTGACCAAAGCGGCCGGGGAACTGTCAATTTCACAGCCGGCAGTCAGTCAGGCCATCAAGCAGCTGGAAAATACCCTGGATGCCGCCCTGTTCCACCGGGCGGCCAAGGGAGTACGGCTGACCAGTGAGGGAGAACTGTTGTATTCCTATGTGGCAAAAGGGTACGAACAGATCGAAATGGGTGTGAAGAAGGTTCACCAGATGCAGAATATGGAACTGGGAGAAGTCCGCATCGGTGCCAGCGATATGACATTGCAGTTTTATCTGCTTCCCTATCTGGAAAAGTTCCATGAACAGTACCCCGGGATCAAGGTGATCGTCACCAATGCGCCGACACCGGAGACATTGAATTATTTAAGAGAGGGACACATTGACTTCGGAATTGTCAGTACGCCGTTTCCGGAGAGACCTGATATTCAGATGATACCGGTGCGGGAGATTGAGGATGTCTTCGTGGCGGGAAGAAGATTTTTCAGCTACAAGAACCGGACGCTGGATTTTCAGAAACTGGAAAGTCTGCCTCTTATTTTCCTGGAGAAAAATACCAGCAGCCGCAGCTACATGGATGAATTTCTGGCGGGAAACGGGGTATATGTGCAGCCGGAGTTCGAACTGGCCACCAGCGATATGATCGTACAGTTTGTGAGACGAAATCTGGGTGTTGGCTGTGTGATGCGGGATTTTGCCAGAGATTATGTGGAATCCGGCTTGCTTTTCGAACTTAGATTCAATAAAATAATACCGAAGCGTCAATTCTGTGTCGTTAGGAACACGAAGATGCCTATGGCTCCGGCGGCGGAGAAACTGTTGGAGATCATGGAGCTGGACAGACAGGAAGAAGCGAAGATATAAAAGTGACGGCAAAAAGAGGATATACCGGCGGAAACGGAACTGCTTTGACTAGTAAAACGAATAGGAGAGAAGAGTTATGATACGCAATATAATTTTTGACATTGGCAATGTGTTGACAGACTATCGCTGGGAGGGATTTCTGGCGGACAAGGGATTTGATGCGGAAATGATCAAAAAAATCGCAAAGGCATCTATTATGCATCCGCTGTGGGCAGAGTATGACCGCGGTACCTGGACGGACGAGCAGGTTCTGGCTGCATTTGTAAAGGATGCACCGGAACTGGAGAAAGAACTGCATCAGGCGTTCGAGAATATCGCTGGCATGGTAACCCCCAGAGCTTACGCTATTCCCTGGTTACAGGAACTGAAAGCAAAGGGATACCATGTGTATTATCTGTCCAACTTCTCACACAAGGCAGAGACAGAATGTGCGGAAGCGTTGAATTTTCTGCCGGAGATGGAAGGTGGCATCCTGTCCTACAAGGATCAGCTGATCAAGCCCGAACCGGAGATCTACCAGCTGCTTCTGAAACGCTATGGATTAAAGGCAGATGAGAGCGTTTTCCTGGATGATACGCTGATGAATGTGAAGGCGGCCGAAGAACAGGGTATCAACGGCATCCACTTCCTGGCCAAAGAGCAGGCGGAAGAGGAACTGCGTAAGCTCGGCGTGGACTGCTAAATGGTTCGTAGCGGAGGGAGCCTTAGACCGGACGAACTCCCAGAGCGGCAGAAGGCCCTCAGGCAGATATCTGCCTGAGGGCTTTCTGCCACTTCGGGAGTTCTGTTTGTATTCAAAACGCCAATTTCTACGAAAAAAATACAAAAACATAAGATTTTGCTATGTAAAAAGTCTCTATTTTCGCTACACAAGCAAAATAAAGAAATTCCGTACAAAAAATCCTGATTTCGGAACTTTTTTGTACGGAATTCGTTGTTTTGGGGCTTTTTGCACCAAACTAACTTGCTATTTATTTTCGTTCTCCTTTTCTTCCGGATGGAAGTCTGCGAAGGTGGAGCGGTTTGTCAGTTTTCCAAACATCCAGGTGTAGATCCAGATGAGAAGAGGGATGGCCACGGTGGCTAGCAGGCAGGTGGCGAATAGCGCGTGGCTGGCGGAGCTGTCGAAGATCGCCGCAAAAAGCGTCACGACATATAAAAGCACCAGCAGAATAATTCCAATGATCGCGAAGATCTGTTTGGAAGTCATTTTTGTTTTCTTGTTTTGTGTATTTTTATCCTGTGACATTTGTATTCCTTTCGTTATTCCCATTCATAATTCACAAAAGAGCGTAAGTGCCAGTGCGGTTTGTGGATCTCAAAAGAGCGGAAGTGCCGGTGAAGTTCGTGGACCTCAAAAGAGCGGAAGTGCCGGTGCGGTTCGTGGATCTCAAAAGCTGCGGGAGTGCCAGAACTGTCCGTGTGCCTCAGGGACTGCGGAACCGTCAGAGTTATTCGTGATTCTCAGAGGTCTCGGAACTGTGTTCCACATGTTCTTCGTTGGGTTCTGGAATCGTCATCAGTACCTTGATGATACGGTTCTGGTCGATACCCTGTACCTTCAAGTGAATACCGTTCTCCAGGGTAACTTCCTCACCATCCTCCGGCAGACGATCCAGACAGTCGATGATCAGACCGCCGATGGAGTCATAATCTTCACTGGTCAGATTTGTTCCAAGAACGTCGTTGATGTCATCCAACTTCATGCTGCCTTCCACCAGATAAGTATCTTCTGACATCTTCTGGATCAGTTCTTCCTCGTCCTCATCGTATTCGTCACGGATCTCACCGACGATTTCTTCTAACAGATCCTCCAGAGTGATCATACCAACGGTAGCACCGTATTCATTCAATACGAAAGAGACATTGGTGGTCTTTTCCCGCATCTCATACATGAGGTCTGCGATTTTCTTGTACTCGTAAGTATAGTAAGCATCACGCAAAATGTTTCCCACATGGAAAGCACTCTGATCCTCCGTCAGGATAAAGTCCTTGATATTGATCAGACCGATAATATTGTCCTTGTCATCCTCATAGACCGGAAGTCTCGTATACATGGAATCCCGGAAGACTTCCAGAACATCGTCATAGCTGGCATCCAGGCTGACGGTCACCATATTGATGCGTGGAATCATGATATCCTTGGCGTGGGCATCGGAGAAATCGAACACGTTGTAGATCAGCTTGCGTTCCTCGGATTCGATGACACCGTCCTCATGACTGACGTCCACGTAGGTTTTCAGCTCGCTTTCAGTCATGGTGCTGGCTTTTTTGTTGGGATCGATATGTAACAGCTTCATGATACCGTGGGACAGCAGATCCACAATGAAGATGACTGGCGTGAGCACCTGCATCAGAAAATAGATTACATTGCAATATGTCAGGGCCAGCTTCTCAGAATACAGTATTGCCCAGGTCTTGGGTACGATTTCGCCGCAGAGCAGCACGACAATGGTCAGAACACCGGTTGCGATACCTACAGCCAGATTGATTCGCATAGCTAATGTTGTTGCCAGGGAAGATGCAGTCAGATTGACAATATTGTTGCCGATCAGAATGGTACTGATCATTTTACTGTAATTGTCCAGGACTTTGTTGACGCGTGCAGCACGCTTGCTGCCTTCCTCTTCCAGGGTACGCATCCGTACACGGTTGACCGTGGACAGCGCAGTCTCGGCAGAAGAGAAAAAGCCGGATAGAAAAATCAGAATTACGATAGAAACAAGTTGTATGACACCAGAGGTATCCAAAAAAGTTCACTCCTTCTTAAATAATAGTAGTAGGCATAAGCCCCATTTATAAGTTATTAAGCAACAATATACAATAGGACAGGAATAGTTGTCAAGTTTTCCGAATGATTTGAATATATATTTTACATAGGTAAAAAGGAGGAGCAACATGGAAAAAAGAGGCGAGAGAAAAGAAGGGGTTCCGGTGCTTGCACTGGCAAAATGTCTGCTGGCATCCTATGTGCTGACACTGTTGCTTTTATGTCTGTTGGCACTTTTATTGTATAAATTGCATTTGACGGAAGGAATGGTGACCATTGCAATCTCGGCTATTTATGTCGTAACTACCTTTATGGCGGGATTTTTGGCAGGAAAAAAGATGGAGACGCAGAAGTTTCTTTGGGGAGCACTGCTAGGGGCAGCATATTTCGTGATACTGGCGGTGGTATCCGTATTGATCAAAACGCCGGAAACTGCATTGGGCAATTCCTTCTGGACCACAATGGTATTGTGTGTGGCCGGGGGGACACTGGGCGGTATGCTGGGGTAAAATACAGAAATGGACAGGAATTTAACGGTTTTTGAGAAAAAAAGCTTTTACAAATGCCAAATACATGATATAATGAGCAAAAATGAGTTGCGTGTCTGTATGTTTATATACACGCTGGCGTCTATAGGCGCTTTGAAATCATAAGGAGGCTATTTTTAATGAAGCATATTAAGACTTTAACAACCAGAGATTTAAAGGAATCTATGAAAAAGGGCGGCTGCGGTGAGTGCCAGACTTCCTGCCAGTCTGCATGTAAGACTTCCTGCACTGTAGGAAACCAGAGTTGTGAAAAGATTAAATAATCTAAGAAATTGAGAAGAGACTAACGTAAGCAGCGATTCAGGTCGCTGCTTATTCTCTGTTAACTATTCGGAGCCGAATTTGACAGCGTATTCTTCGTCGGATGCTTGCATACGTAAGAGGATACGTCCGGCAAAATACGGCGAAGTAACCACATGAGCAAATAACATGCAGGCATGTTATTCAGGAAAGTCCGGAGGACGATTTTACGAATGGGGTTCCGAATAGTTAATGTTAATGTGTTTTAAGCAATAAGAAGTAGAAAGAAGAGGAATAGAACTGTGATACACCAGTATAAGAGCAACGGCTATAATATCGTTATGGATGTGAACAGTGGTTCTGTCCATGTGGTAGATGATATTGTGTATGATATGATCCCGCTGGTAGAGCCTCTGGTAACGGAAGGCATCAAGGATGCGGATACTATCAAGGCCGCCGTACTGAATCTTGCAAATATCCCCTATCCCCAGGAAGAGATCACCGAAGCGGTGGACGAGGTCCTGGAGCTGGAGAAGGCAGGACAGCTGTTTGCTCCCGATATTTATGAGAATTACATTTTTGATTTTAAGAAGCGCCAGACCGTAGTCAAGGCACTGTGCCTGCACATTGCCCATGACTGTAACCTTGCCTGCAGATATTGCTTTGCGGAAGAGGGTGAGTACCACGGCAGAAGAGCGCTGATGAGCTTTGAGGTCGGCAAAAAGGCACTGGATTTCCTGGTAGCCAATTCCGGCAACCGTGTGAACCTGGAAGTGGATTTCTTCGGCGGTGAACCACTGATGAACTGGGATGTGGTAAAGCAGCTGGTAGAATACGGCAGAAGCTTAGAGAAGTCCAACAATAAAAAGTTCCGTTTTACCCTGACTACCAATGGTATCTTATTAAATGATGAGATCCTGGAGTTCGTGAATAAGGAAATGGGTAATATCGTGCTGAGTATCGATGGACGTAAGGAGATCAACGACAAGATGCGTCCTTTCCGTGGCGGACAGGGCAGCTATGACATCATTGTTCCCAAGTTCCAGAAGGTAGCGGAGAGCAGAGACCAGATGAACTATTATGTGCGTGGTACGTTCACCCACAATAATCTCGATTTCTCCAAGGACGTTCTGCATCTGGCAGATCTGGGATTCAAACAGATCTCCGTGGAGCCCGTTGTGGCACAGCCTACGGATGATTATGCCATCAGAGAAGAGGATCTTCCGATCTTAAAGGAAGAATACGATAAACTGGCAGTAGAAATGATCAAGCGTAAGAAAGAGGGCAAGGCTTTCAATTTCTTCCACTTTATGATCGATCTGCAGGGCGGTCCCTGCGTAGCCAAGAGACTCTCCGGCTGCGGATCCGGTACCGAATATCTGGCGGTTACTCCCTGGGGAGACTTGTATCCCTGCCATCAGTTCGTGGGTAACGAGAAGTTCCTCATGGGCAATGTGGATACCGGTGTGGTAAGAGATGATATCCGTGACGAGTTCAAATGCTGTAATGTCTATGCAAAGGACAAGTGTAAGAAGTGTTTTGCCAAGTTCTATTGCAGCGGCGGATGTGCTGCGAACTCCTATAATTTCCATGGCAATATCAATGATGCGTATGACATCGGCTGTGAGCTGCAGAGAAAGCGTATCGAATGTGCTATCATGCTGAAGGCTGCGGAAGCAGCAGAAGCTTCAGAAGAATAGAAAGGACAAAGGAAAGATGAAAAAAAGTAAAGCAATCATCATTCTGCTCTGCGCCCTTCTGGTCCTGCTGGGTGTCGGCTATGTGGATCTTTATGGCGTAGATGCGGAAGGAACTGCCAGTGCTTCAGACATCAGTCTGGGACTGGATCTGGCCGGTGGTGTCAGTATCACTTATCAGGTGGTAGGCGATGAAGAGCCGGATGCAACGGACATGGCAGATACTATTGCCAAGCTGCAGAAGCGTGTTGAGAACTACAGTAAAGAGGCTATTGTATACCAGGAGGGTACCGATCGTATCAATATCGAGATTCCCGGTGTAACAGATGCCAACAAGATCCTGGAAGAGCTGGGACGTCCCGGTTCCCTGTATTTCATTGCAGAGACAGACAAGGACGGCAATGCGAACTACTCTATGCAGGCAGTAACCGATGCACAGGGCAATGTAAGCTATGCGTACGCTCTGAATAAGACCATCGATGAACTGAAGGCAGATGGATCCATCATGCTGGAGGGTACAGATGTCAAGACTGCTACCGCAGGATCTATCAAGGACCAGACGATGGGCAATTCCACTTATGCGGTAGATCTGGTGATGACGGAGGAAGGCACTAAGAAGTTTGAAGAGGCTACCAGAAATGCTTACGAGAAGGGCGAGACCCTGGGTATCTACTATGATGGATCCTTTGTAAGTGTTCCTTCCGTAAAAGGTGTGTTCTCCGATGGTAATGCACAGATCTCTCCTATGAACTCCTATGAAGAGGCAGAGAGCCTGGCTTCCACCATCCGTATCGGTGGACTGAAGCTGGAGCTGGAAGAGCTGCATTCCAAGGTAGTTGGCGCACAGTTGGGTGTGGAAGCAATCTCCACCAGTTTAAAAGCAGCTGTGATCGGATTTATCGTAGTGGCTGTTTTCATGATCGCAGTATATTTTCTGCCCGGATTTGCTTCTGTCATTGCACTGGGTATTTATGTGGCATTGGTAGTATTGCTGCTGAACGGCTTTGACCTGACCCTGACCCTGTCCGGTATCGCAGGTATCATCCTGTCCATCGGTATGGCAGTGGATGCCAACGTTATCGTATTTGCCCGTATCCGTGAGGAACTGGCAACAGGCAAGACTGTTAAGAGTGCCATGCAGATCGGTTATGACAAGGCGCTGTCCGCTATCATTGACGGTAATGTGACTACCCTGATCGCAGCAGCAGTGCTGTGGCTGTTAGGTCCCGGTACTGTCAAGGGATTTGCACAGACCCTGGCACTGGGTATCGTTTTATCCATGTTCACTGCACTGGTAGTGACCAAGTACATTATGAAAGCTTTCTATGCACTGGGATTAAAGGATCCTAAGTGGTATGGTGTAGGTAAGGAACACAAGACTGTGAATTTCCTCGGCAAGAAGGGTATTTTCTTCGGATTGTCTCTGGCAGTGATCGCTGTTGGATTTATCACCATGGGTGTCTACAAGATGAACACCGGAGATGCACTGAATTACAGCCTGGAGTTCAAGGGTGGTACCGCAACTACTGTCACTTTTGATAAGAGCTATACGCTGGAAGAGATCAACAGCGAGATGGTACCTCTGATCGAGAGCACCACCGGCAGTGCAGTTCAGATCCAGACCGTACAGGGCTCCAACGAAGTTATCTTCAAGACCGGTTCTCTGGATGTGGATCAGAGACAGGCACTGAATCAGATGTTCGTGGATAATTTTGGCGTGGATGAGACGCTGATCACCTCCGAGACCATCAGTTCCACCATCAGTAATGAAATGAAGTCCGATACGATCCTGGCAGTAGCAGTAGCAATCATCTGCATGCTGATCTATATCCGCTTCCGTTTCAGCGACATCCGTTTCGGTGTCAGCAGTATTGCCTGTCTGCTTCACGATGTGCTGGTAGTGATCACCTTCTACGCACTGGCAAGAGTATCCGTCAGCAATACTTTTATCGCGTGTCTGCTGACCATCGTAGGTTACTCTATCAACGCCACCATCGTAATCTTCGATCGTGTACGTGAGAACATGGCAGTCATGACCAAAAAGGATGACCTGCAGGATGTTGTAAACCACAGCATCACCCAGACACTGTCCCGAAGCTTATTTACCTCCCTGACCACTCTGGTAATGGTAGGTGCGCTGTATATCTGGGGCGTGACCAGTATCCGCGATTTCGCACTGCCTCTGATGGTAGGTATCATCTGTGGTGCTTATTCTTCCGTATGTATTGCAGGTGCCCTGTGGTATGTACTGAGAAAGAAGTTTGCGCCGAAGGCAAAATAAGATTTCAGATAGTAGAATGGAATCAAAAAAGGAGTCGGAACGAAATGTTCCGGCTCCTTTTAAAGTTAAGTTATGGTTATACATTCTGCTGCAAACTGGCAAGTTCCTTTTTCAGAGCTTCGATCTCAGCGTCTTTGGCGGCATTATCGGCAGTCAACTTATCATTATCAGTCGTCAAAGTATCAATCTTTTTCAACAGATACTGTTCCTGAAGCTCTGCGTCCATTCGTGCCTGACAACGTTGTCTGACCATGTCATCCGCATTCAGATTATATAAAGTCTTTGTCGCTTCCATCAGGTATTCATCATTTTTAGCAGTCATAAGAATTTCCTCCCATGAAATAGACCGGAATAAAGCAGCCCATTTGTCAATACCATATGCTTTGTCAGCATCGGTAGCCAATTCTATATGCTTTAAGTCTACCACAGATAGTGTGAGTTTGTCACTATATTCAAAATGATCCTTAAGATTCAGTAACCGATATGTAGCATAGAACTCAGGGCGTTCCGGGAACAGGGTGTAGTCTAAAAAACCAATGTGTATCACAGGTTTTAATTCAGAATAATTTTGCCCTTTATTTAGTTGATCAAAGTTACGGCACAGATAACTCAGAGAACGCTCCGGCCAGTTGTAGAGGTTATTTACCTGCATTTCCAAATTTATGAGAGCATTATTGTTCAACAAGACATTGGTATCAAGAATAAAATCTTTGTCTTCAATGGTTGCACCTAAGGCGATTGGATTGGTAATGGTGACGGACTTAATTGCGGACGGTGGCAGATGGAGCAGAGAACTGATGAGACCGGTCAGAGCTTTTTGACTTAGCTGCAGGGCTGCGCGGAACATATAGTCATTGCGGAAACCGTAGTCAATAGGACCGGTAAGGTTCATGGAAAATACTTGTTTGTGTTTCATAGGCAGAATCCTCCTTAGTGTAATTAAAAGTTACTTGAAAAAATGGCGAAACGCCAGATATCAGAAATTTAATATAGAAATTGGATTGACTATAGCATAAAAAGAGAAGATGCACAAGGCTTTTTTTCATGCTATAATAAGCCATGTGTCTGTATAGAATGAAAGATTCTTATAGGCATAAATATTTCCAAATGTTACAAAGCAGGAGAATCTATGGAAAAATGGTATGTAGCCGCAAAAAAGGCAGATTTTGATAAATGGGCGAAGGAATTTCATATCAGTCCGGTGACGGCGAGAATCCTAAGAAACCGGGATCTGACGGAAGAGAGTGAGATACAGAAGTTCCTCTACGGGAAACTGGAAGATTGTTATTCTCCCTGGCTGTTAAAGGATATGGATAAGGCAGTGGAGGAAATTCTAAAAGCGGTAAGGGAAGGGCTGCATATCCGGGTCATCGGGGATTATGATGTGGATGGAATCTGTTCTTCCTATATTCTGACCAAAGGTTTTCAGATGCTGGGGGCTCAGGTGGACACGGCTATTCCCCACAGAATCCATGACGGCTATGGATTGAACGAGCATCTGATCGAAGAGGCCAAAAGAGAAGGTGTCGGTATGATCGTGACCTGCGATAACGGAATTGCAGCGGCACCCCAGATCGCAATGGCAAATTCTCTGGGCATGCGGGTGATCGTTACGGATCATCATGAAGTTCCATATATAGAAGAAAACGGAGAGCGGAAGGAACAGCTGCCTCCGGCGCTGGCAGTGATGGATCCCAAGAGAGCAGACGATACGTATCCTTTTTCCGGCATTTGTGGTGGCGTGGTAGCACTGAAACTGATCCAGGCGATCAAGGAAAAGACAGGAAATCCGGGACTTGTAAATATTCAGGAGGAGTTACTGGAATTTGCGGCACTGTCTACCGTATGCGATGTTATGGAGTTAAAAGATGAGAATCGCATTCTGGTGAAGGAAGGGTTGAAGCGTATCCAGAAGGGATATAACGAAGGCTTGAAGGCGCTGATGGAAGTGAATGATATTGCGCCAGATCGGCTGAGCGCCTATCATCTGGGATTTGTGCTGGGACCCTGCCTGAATGCCACGGGAAGACTGGATACTGCCAAACGGGCATTGGAACTGCTGCAGAGCTTTACCAGGGCGGATGCCATGACTGCGGCGAGAGAGCTGAAAGACCTGAATGAGAGCCGCAAGCACCTGACAGTACAGGGAATTCAGAGAGCGGATGAGTATATTCAGGAACATCATATTGCAGAAGATAAAGTTATGGTGATCTATCTGCCGGAGGTACATGAGAGCATTGCCGGTATTATTGCCGGAAAAGTCAGAGAAAAATACCATCATCCGGTCTTCATTCTGACCAAGGGAGAAGATGGAGTTAAGGGTTCCGGACGATCCATAGAAGCCTATCACATGTATGATGCCATGACGCAGGTAAAAGAGTATTTTACCAAGTATGGCGGTCATAAGCTGGCAGCAGGCCTTTCCATGCGAGAAGAGGATATTGAACCGCTGAGAGCTGCTTTGAATAAAAAATGCACTTTGACGGAGGATGATTTTATTCCGAAAGTACATATCGATGTGGCAATGCCCATGGGGTATGCGGATGATGCGCTGGCGGGAGAGTTTGCCCTGTTGGAGCCTTTCGGCACCGGGAATCCACGTCCTTTGTTTGCCCAGAAGGGGCTGGTTTTTCAGGCGGGCTTTAAAATGGGTGCCAACAAGACCTGTGCCAGATTCCGGGTGAAGACACCGGAGGGTACGACACAGACGGTGGTATTTTTTGGAGATCTGGAGAAACTGGGAGCTTTCCTGGATGAAAAATACGGTGTTGGAAGTGAAGAGGTACTTTATGCCGGGAAAGGGAATTTCCCATTGTCCGTGGTATATCAGGTCAGCCAGAATACCTATAAGGGGAAAACAGAAGTACAGTTCGTCATGCAGAACTATTGTTAAATTTTTTATTTTTTGAACACAAAATGTACACATTTTCTCTGTAATATGTATTTCAGATAGTTGATGAACTCACTATCTCCCCCCCTCATAAGAAACCGAAAAGCCTTAGGTACGATGCCTGAGGCTTTTTGGTGTCCGGAGAGAAACTTACCGCAGTTTATAAAACCTCAAGACACATTTTAGAATTAAGTTAGAATTCGTACACACTCTGTACACATTTACCCTGTAATATGTATTTCAGATAGTTGATGAACTCACTATCTCCCCCCCCTCATAAGAAAATCGGAAAGCCTCAGGCGCAACAGCCTGGGGCTTTCCGATGTCTGGAAAAGCAAAATAGTTTCCGATAATGCTTGACACCACTCGGAAGTTATGGATTATAATATAAAAATATGGATAAAAATTATAAAAATATAGAAGGAATAGCAGTACAAAAATGAAAACACAGATTTACGAATGGAGACAGGCACTGAAAAATATTACCTTAAAAAATTGTGCCATAACTTTGTTGGGAAGTTTTATTCTGGCATTTGGATTATATAACGTGCACTCCATCTCCGGAGTGACGGAGGGTGGTGTGCTGGGAGCCACGTTGCTGTTGGAGCATTGGACAGGAATCTCTCCGGCGTTTACCGGAGGGATTATGAATATTTTATGTTATATCCTGGGATGGAAGCTGTTAGGCAAGGAATTTATCGCCTATTCGGCTCTGGCTACCGCAGGATTCTCAGGAACCTATAAAATCTGCGAGCAATTTCCTCATCTGTGGCCGGAACTGGCAAATATGCCCCTTCTGGCAGCACTGGTGGGAGCATTGTTCGTCGGTGTCGGTGCCGGACTGTGCGTGCGCATCGGCGGAGCCCCCAGCGGAGATGATGCCCTGGCCATGAGTATTTCCCATGCTACCGGCTGGAAGATCCAGTGGGTGTATCTGATGTCGGATCTGATCGTACTGGTAATGTCCTTAAGCTACATTCCGGTGAGACGTATCGGATATTCGTTGTTTACCGTGCTTATGTCCGGACAGCTGATCGGCCTGATCCAGAAATCCGGAAGTGCATCCCACAGTGATGCGGAGGGTCTTGCGACTTCCAAGTGTGAAATTATGGATTGATCTGGTAAATCTGAATTTCTCCGTTGTCAAAGATACAGGGCCAGGCGGAACGGAAGTAGTTTTCATCGACAGCGTAACTTGCCCGTTCCCAGGAAGAGACTTCAATATAATCGATGTCGTAAGTACGGATCAGATCTGCAGAAACAGCGGGAGTCTCATAAATTGTCCGGAAATCTTCGTGATATTCTGTGTGATAGAGACCGTGCATTGCCAAAAAGGTTCCCGCCCCGTTTAATACATTGCGCCCTGCAAGGGCGGCAATTTCATTTACATGCCTGTTGTTGGTAAGAAAACGGGATGTGGGAGAGGTATTTTGCTCGACGAATGCTGCAGCTTCCACCTGTGCGGAAGAATAAGCGGTATAATCGGATATTACCTCTCTGCACAGGGTCAGAACGGCAGAAAAGGTGCAAAGAAATACCATGCCGATCATGCAGAGGTATCGTGAAGAGGCTTTTTTCAGAGAACGCAGGAAATCAATTCCGTAATCGGCACTGAGGCAGCAGACAAATATATAAGTTATATATAATAGTTTATTATTGTCATATGTGTTAGGGGTGAAGGAAATGATTTCCACAACAAACCACAGGAGAAATGCCCCGGACATCACATCAAAATCTTCTTTTTTACAATGAATCATGGCAGGGACGAACAATAGCAGGATCGCACCCCAGTTTTTCAGATAAAACCACAAATAAGTATCGCCCTGATTTCCCCAGTTAAAATGCCCCAGCAAAAAGCCGGATTGCGTTGTCTGGCCAAAAGTCCATTCCAATAACTGCGGAAGTGCAAGAAGCAGAAGCACACCAAAGAAAACTCCCCAGGTGGTCAAAAACTTCTGCAGTGTATCATTGTTTGTACTTTTACCGGAAAAGCACCGGTACAGTAAGGACAGACCGTATAGCACGAGGGATGCCGCAACAAGGATGCCAAAACGAAAGAGCAGTACAGGTGCAACGGCAGCAGAACTTTCGTTCAGAATTTCCAGAAGAATCATACAGGTCACGAAACATCCGAGCAGAACGGCTCCCGGATGCGCTACCGGGGAAGTATTATGCGGCACGGACCGGTAAAGGCACAGCAACATCCAACAGGCACTTAAGATCAGGATGGCAACGAAAGAATGGGTATGGATCATAGGTAATGTCCCTGCCAGGATACCGGCAGGGAGAAAACATTCTTTTTCCCCGTTCCGGATGGCCCGAAGCAGCAGCCAGATGGCACAGAACAGGACCGCATAGCCAAAGAGTGTTGCACGCTGTGGCAGGAGCATATCTGCGATGATATTGACCCAGCGGATATTCCGGTCGACCAGATTGGTGGGGGTAGTGTAATAGCCGGTAAAAATATCACTGAATTTATAACCGCCTTCTCTGCTCCAGTCAATGAAATATACGAAGCCAAGACCGCCGTTATAGAAAAATAAGACCCAGGCAGCCAGAGATTTGGCGCGATCATGGAACAGAACATCGGCAATGGCATAAAATCCCGTTATGACCTGGAAAAAGGCAAAATACATAGGGAGCATATAAGCATAGCGCAGGGATGCACCAAACAGGTAAATACTGGAAGAAATACTGTCGCACAGGAAAGGATAGCAGAGCTTATCCCAGGGAGAGATGGAGTAGTAAGGAGGGAAGGTCTGTTGATTGGCAATACTTGTAATGATTCCCAGGTGCATCTGCAGATCCCCATAAGTACACTGCCCCACATGAAGACCGTCGTTCTTCGGCAGGATGGTGTGGGTGGATAACAAAATACAAAACAGAACAAAGGTACCGCCTGCCAGCAGAAGAAAGGCATAATTTCTGCGCAACAGCTGCCGGTAGTCTTTGGTGGGAGCAGTCGAAGATACTGCCGTGGCAGGATGGTAAAAGACATATAGCAGGACCAGAGAAATGACTACGAAAAGCAGAGCCATAATATGAGCTGTCATGGAAAAACCGAAGAAGAAGGCAAACAGAGCAGGAATCCACTGCAACAGAACAGAGCCGGATACACTGCCGGTCAGCAGATGGAACAGAAGTCCCTTTTTAGGAAAAATACGTTTTATGTACAGAAACCCCACACATTGAAATAGAAGAAAAGAAAGTGTGCCAAGGATATTTCCGAATGCAGATCCATAGAAACCGTTCATGAGAATTCCCCCTTAAATAAAAATCAGTAATATTATACCATTGCTTCGGAAAAAGCAAAAGATGCAACTAAATTTAAGGGTGGTACATTCTGAGAAAAAAGAGTAAAATAAAATACAGTATGTGAAAAAGATTCCTGAGAGAAAGGCGGATACCTCTATGGAAAAGGATAAGAATAAGATGGAAAACAAGAAATTAACAGAGCTTCTGGAGCACTTGGAATATGAGCTGGTACAGGGAACACTGGACAGAGAGATCCCTGCGGTGGTTTATGATTCCCGCAAGGTCGTTCCGGGATGCTTATTTCTCTGCATCGGCGGAGCAAATTTTGACGGTCATGATTTTGCTGCACAGGTGGCAGAGCAGGGAGCCGGAGTACTAGTGGTGCAAAAAGACGTGGAACTGCCGGAGAATGTGGATGTGACGGTGGTCAAAGTAGCGGATACCAGATATGCCATGGCATTTATTTCTGCGGCCTGGTTCGGCCATCCGGCAGAAAAGCTGAAAGTCATCGGTATCACGGGTACCAAAGGTAAGACAACGACCACCTATCTGGTAAAGTCCATTCTGGAAAATGCCGGCTATAAAGTGGGACTGGTGGGAACCATCGAAGTGATCATCGGAGACGAACATATCCATGCCAACAATACCACCCCGGAATCCTATCTGCTGCAGGAGTATTTTGCCCGTATGGTGGAGGCAGGACTGGATACGGTTGTGATGGAAGTATCCTCTCAGGCGCTGATGCTGCACCGTACGCAGGGCTTTGTGTTCGATTACGGTATTTTCACGAATCTGGAACCGGATCATATCGGTCCCAACGAGCATGCCAGCTTCGAGGAATATCTGCACTGCAAGGGATTATTGTTCAAACAGTGCAAGGTAGGTATTGTGAATGGTGACGATGAGCACTGGCAGGCAGTGACGGAAGGACATACCTGCACACTGGAGAGCTTCGGAATGGGAGAGCACTGTATGCTCCGGGCGGAAGAACGGAAACTGGTGCATAAGCCCGGAGAACTGGGCGTGTCTTTCCACGTAGCCGGACTGATGGATTTTGATGTGGAAGTGCCCATGCCCGGTAAATTCAGCGTGTACAATGCGCTGGCGGCTATTGCCATCTGCCGTCATTTCAAGGTAGATGAGGAAAACATTAAAAAGGCGCTGTTGCAGGCAAAGGTAAAAGGCCGTATCGAGATGATCAAGGTATCCGATCAGTTCACCCTGCTGATCGATTATGCCCACAATGCCATGGCACTGGAGAGTCTGCTGACCACGTTGCGGGAATATGAACCTCACAGACTGATCAGCCTGTTCGGCTGCGGAGGCAACCGTTCGAGACAGCGTCGTTTTGAGATGGGAGAGGTCAGCGGCAAGCTGGCGGATCTGACCATCATTACCTCCGACAATCCCCGTTTTGAGGAACCGCAGGATATTATCGACGATATCAAGACAGGTATGGCAAAAACGGATGGAAATTATGTAGAGATCTGCGATCGTAAGGAAGCCATCACTTATGCTATCGAACACGGAGAACCCGGAGATATTATCGTGCTGGCAGGCAAGGGACATGAAGATTACCAGGAGATCCGCGGGGTGAAGCATCCCATGGATGAGAGAGATCTGATTCGGGATATTCTGGCGGAAGGACATATTCCGGGATCTGCAGCAAAATAATGAGGAAAACAGATTGAATACGTTATATGCGGATATCATTGTAGATATCTCCCACGAAAAACTGGATAGAACATTTCAATACCGGGTGCCGGAGAGTCTGCGGGGCAGACTGGAGCCGGGAGCCTGTGTCATGATCCCGTTTGGCAACGGCAATCGTCTCATCAAGGGTTACGTGGTGGCTTTGGGGGAAACGTGTCAGTTCGCTCCGGAGAAGATCAAGGATATCGCAGGAATGCCGGAAAAAGAGACCGGAGTGGAGGACAAAATGATTGCTCTGGCTGCCTGGATCCGTCGGAATTACGGCTGTACCATGATCCAGGCGCTGAAGACGGTACTGCCGGCAAAACAGTCGGTAAAAAAGCTGGAACACAGACAGCTGGTACGTCTGATGAACAGAGAAGAGATTTTGTCATTATTAGGAGAATGTGAACGGAAAAAACAGGTGGCCAAAGCAAGACTGTTAAAAGCCCTGTCAGAACAGGAGACAATTCCCTATGAGTGGATCACCGGAAAACTGGGGGTTAGTGCAGCCACGGTAAACAGTATTGTAAAAAGCGGCGCGGCAAAACTGGTCAGTTCCGAAAGCTATCGCAATCCGGTCAAAATGCAGTCCGTAGAGGCAGTGCGTAATACGCTGAGTGAGGAACAGCAGACCATCGTTACGGAAGTGTTTGCGGATTTTGATGCCGGAAGGAGACAGACCTATCTGATCCACGGCATCACCGGCAGCGGCAAGACGGAAGTATACATGCGGCTGATCGGAGAAATGATCGCGAGGGGACGGCAGGCTATTGTGCTGATTCCCGAGATCGCCCTGACTTATCAGACACTGCTGCGATTTTACCAGAGATTCGGTGATCGGGTCAGCGTGATGAATTCCACGTTATCCCCCGGGGAAAAATACGATCAGTGCGAACGGGCCAAAGCTGGAGAAATCGATGTGATCATCGGCCCAAGATCCGCACTTTTTACGCCGTTTCCAAGTCTTGGTCTGATCGTTATGGATGAGGAGCAGGAGAACAGCTATAAAAGTGAAAGTACTCCGAAATATCATGCCAGAGAGACTGCGCTGGAAGTGGCAAAACTGTACGGGGCCAGTGTAGTGCTGGGTTCAGCCACACCTTCCCTGGAGGCCTATTATCGTGCCGGTAAGGGGGAGTATCGCATGTTTCAACTGACCAGACGTCTCACCGGCGGGGAACTTCCTACGGTGTACACGGTGGATCTCAGACAGGAACTGCAGGAGGGCAACCGTTCTATTTTCAGCAGGAAATTGCAGGAATTAATGGCGGATCGATTGAACAAGGGCCAGCAGACCATCCTGTTTTTAAACAGGAGAGGCTACGCGGGATTTGTGTCCTGCCGTTCCTGCGGTGAGGTCATGAAGTGTCCGCACTGTGATGTCTCTCTCTCGGAACATAAGGGAGGAAGGCTGATCTGTCATTACTGTGGTTATACACAGCCGATGCCGAAGCTTTGTCCCAAGTGTGGATCGAAATATATTCTGGGATTTAAGGCAGGCACCCAGCAGATCGAAGAAAAATTAAAGGAGCTGTACCCCGGTGTGCGGACGTTGCGCATGGATGCGGATACCACCCGGACGAAGGACAGCTATGAGAAAATATTATCCTCCTTCGCAAACGGGGAAGCGGACGTGCTGATCGGCACCCAGATGATCGTCAAGGGACATGATTTCCCAAAGGTGACACTGGTGGGGATCCTGGCGGCGGATCTGTCGTTAAATGCGTCGGATTACCGGGCGGGAGAGCGGACTTTCCAGCTTCTGACCCAGGCGGTGGGCCGGGCCGGCAGAGGAGCGCTCCCCGGGGAAGCGGTGATCCAGACCTATCAGCCGGATCATTACGCCATTACCTGTGCTGCGGCTCAGGATTACGAGAACTTTTATCAGGAGGAGATTCTGTATAGAGAGCTGTCCGGCTACCCGCCGGTGGCTCATATGCTGGCAGTACAGATCTACGGGAAAGAGGAAGAAAATGCAAAACAGCTTGCCCTGAGACTGACAGATGTGGTAAAGTCTAATATAGACTTTTTGTCAGGAAAGCAAAAAGAACAGTCCAATAAGAAGATACAGGTACTGGGACCTGCCCCTGCCAACATCAGCAAGATCAATGATATCTACCGGTATGTGTTCTATGTGAAGCATGCGGAGTATGATGTCCTGGTGGAAGTAAAGGACAGACTGGAGGAAACTCTCAGACAGTGGCAGCCCAGACAGATGAGTATACAATTTGATTTTGACCCGGTAAGCGTGTTATAGGAGGTAAAGAACTGTGGCAATCAGAAACATTCGTGAATATGGGGATGAAGTACTGACCAAGACCTGCAAAGAGGTCAAGGAGATGACACCCCGGACCAAAGAACTGATCGAGGATATGTTGGAGACTATGTACGATGCCAATGGCGTAGGGCTGGCGGCACCACAGGTAGGTGTCCTGAAGAGAATCGTGGTGATCGATACCACCGGAGAGGATCCGTATATTCTGATCAACCCCCGCATCGTAGAGAGCAGTGGAGAGCAGACCGGACAGGAAGGGTGTCTTAGCGTACCCGGTAAGTTCGGCATCGTAACCAGACCCAATTATGTGAAAGCGGTAGCACTGGATGTGAATATGAAGCCCATCGAAGTAGAGGGAACAGAATTACTGGCCAGAGCCATCTGCCACGAACTGGATCATCTGGACGGTCATCTCTATGTGGAAAAGGCGGAAGGACCGCTGCAGGATATGACCTACGAGGATGAGGAAGAAGAGTAAGCTTTCCGGAAAGGAGACAGACTATGCAGATCGTATTTATGGGAACTCCCGATTTTGCCGTGGGAGCGCTGGAGGCACTGATCACACAGGGCCATGAGATCACCGCAGTGGTGACCCAGCCGGACAAGCCAAAGGGCAGAAGCAAAGAATTACAGTTTCCTCCCGTGAAGGAATGTGCGGTAAAACATGGCATTCCTGTATTCCAGCCCCGTCGGATCAAGACACCGGAAGCCATTGAGGAACTGAAAAAATATCCCGCAGATATTTATATCGTGGCGGCGTTCGGACAGATCCTGTCTCAGGAGATTCTGGATCTGCCAAAATACGGATGTCTGAACATCCATGCATCCCTCCTTCCGAAATACCGCGGGGCATCTCCTATCCAGAGAGTGATCATCGACGGAGAAGCCGAGACTGGTGTGACCATCATGCAGATGAATGCGGGACTGGACACCGGCGATATGTTGTACCGGAAGAAAATCCCCATTACTTCGGAGGACACCTTCGAAACTTTGCATGACAAGCTGATGGTGCTGGGCGGGGAAGCGATCACCGAGGCACTGCCTCTGCTGGAGGCAGGCAAACTGGTACCGGAAAAGCAGGATGATACCAAGACCTGCTATGCGGCCCTGATCACCAAAGAGATGGGAAAACTGGACTTTACGAAAACAGCGGCAGAACTGGATCGTTTGATCCGTGGACTGACTCCCTGGCCCAGTGCATATACGCATTATCATGGAAAACAGCTGAAAATCTGGAAAGCCATTCCTATGGCAACTGCGCATAAGGAAGCACCGGGCACGATCCTTACGGTGAATAAGGATTCCTTTGAAGTGGCTGCATCGGAAGGCTCCTTAAAGGTGATGGAACTGCAGCTGGAAGGTAAAAAGCGTATGACAACTCACGATTTCCTGCTGGGGGTAAAGGTACAGCCGGGAGAGCTTCTGGGCGAGCGTTAGGATACGACGAAACGAAAAGCAACGATCGGGTAAGCGGTGTTGACAGAAAGGAGACTTTCGTATGTACGGTGGCTATTACGGATATGGTTATTATTGGGATCCTACTTATTTTCTGGTACTGGTCGGACTGGTATTGTGTCTGGGTGCCAGCGCACTGGTGAATTCCACCATGCGCAAATACAGCAAAGTCCGGAATATGAGAGGATTGACGGGAGCGGAAGCGGCCCGCAACATTCTCAACAGAGAAGGTTTATACAATGTACAGATCGAGTGCCTGAACTCCGATGACGGTGATCATTACGATCCCCGGACGGATACGGTGCGACTGTCTTACAACAACTTTAACGGAACCTCGGTGACTGCGGTCAGTGTTGCGGCCCATGAGTGCGGACATGCCATTCAGCATGCCCATGGCTATGCCCCCATGAGCATTCGTGCTGCACTGGTGCCGGTGGTGAATATCGGAAGCAATTTAAGCATTCCTCTGATCTTTTTAGGAGTACTGCTCAGCTGGAATCAGACATTGATCCAGCTTGGTATCTGGGCATTTGCCCTGACCGTTATTTTCCAACTGGTGACACTGCCTGTGGAATTCAATGCTTCCCACAGAGCTATCGTGAAGGTGGAAGAATACGGGTTATTAGGCAGTGAAGAAGTAAGCGGCGGCAAAAAGGTGCTGACGGCAGCGGCTCTGACCTATGTGGCAGGAGCGGCCTCCTCCGCATTACAGCTGCTCAGACTGATCCTGCTGTACGGCGGCAATCGCAGAAGGAGAGACTAATCTTGAGTGATCATGCAACGACCGATACAAGAGAAATTATAGTGGAGATCCTGCTCAGTCTGGAAAAGGGGCAGGATTTTTCCCATAAATTGATGAAAGCGGTTCTGGATAAATACGATTATCTGGATCCCAGAGAGAAAGCGTTTATCAAAAGAGTCACGGAAGGTACGATAGAGAGACAGCTGGAGCTGGACTATTATCTGGATCGGTTTTCTTCTGTTCCGGTCCGGAAGATGAAGCCTCTGATCCGCTGTCTTCTTCGCATGAGTACTTATCAGATCCTGTATATGGATGCAGTTCCCGACAGTGCGGTGTGCAATGAGGCCTGCAAACTGGCGGCCAAAAGAGGCTTCCGTACCCTGAAAGGCTTCGTCAATGCGGTGCTGCGTAATATTTCCCGCAGCAAGGAACAGATGCCGTTGCCGGATCCCAAGGATACGGTGAAATATCTGAGCATAAAATATTCCATGCCGGAATGGATCGTGAATCTGTGGCTGCCTGCATATGGCAGAGAAGGAACGGAAACACTTTTAAAAGGACTCCTTTCCATTCATCCGGTATCCCTGCGGTTCTCCACGGAACTGACCGAAGCGGAGAGAGAGTCACTGGCGGAGAAAATTGAGAAAACCGGTGTACGTCTGCAGCAAAGCAGGGAACTTCCTTATGTGTATCTGGCACAGAATCTGGAAAATGTAAGTGAACTTCCGGGCTTTGCGGAAGGCAAATTTACCGTGCAGGATGCCAGCTCCGCACTTGCAGTGGAAGCGGCAGGTATATGCCCAGGTAATACGGTCATGGATCTGTGTGCGGCTCCGGGTGGCAAGACGATCCTGGCGGCGGAATTTGCAGGGGAAGCAGGCCACGTCGTGTCCCGTGATATATCTGAATACAAGACGGACCTGATCCGGGAGAATCTGGAGCGCATGAACCGTAGGAATGTGGAGGTTCAGGTGTATGATGCCACGGTGCATGATCCGGAGAAGGAAAAATATGCGGACGTGGTGCTGATGGATGTCCCCTGCTCTGGTCTTGGTGTTATGGGAAAAAAGAGAGATATCAAATATCATGCCACACCGGAAAGCCTGCAATCCATCACAGAACTGCAAAGGCAGATCGTGGCAGCCGGATGGCAGTATGTGAAGCCGCACGGTGTACTGCTCTACAGTACCTGCACGATCCACCGCGGGGAAAATCAGGAGATGGCAGTCTGGATCACAGAGAATTTCCCGTTTGTACTGGAAGAAGAGAGACAGCTTCTGCCGGGAACGGATGAGACCGACGGATTCTATTATGCAAGACTGCGCAGAAAAGCGTGAGAGATAAGAAGTAAGAGAACGAAAAATGGATACGAAAAAAGATATCAAATCCCTGAATCTGGAAGAATTGAAGACAGAGATGGAGAGCATGGGAGAGAAGGCTTTCCGGGCAAAGCAGATGTATGAATGGATGCATGTGAAGCTGGTCAGGAGCTTTGATGAAATGACCAACCTCTCCGCAAAATTCAGGGAGCAATGTAAGGAAAAATATGAATACACTTGTGTAAACCCTGTCAGAATACAGGAGTCCAAGATCGACGGAACGAAAAAATTCCTGTTTGAATTATCTGATGGCAATGTGGTGGAAAGTGTCTGGATGCAGTATAAGCACGGCAACAGTGTATGCATTTCTTCACAGGTGGGATGCCGTATGGGCTGTAAATTCTGTGCGTCCACGCTGGACGGACTGGAACGGAATCTGACTCCTTCCGAGATGCTGGATCAGATTTACGCCATCACAAGACTGACGGGGGAGCGGGTCTCCAATGTGGTAGTCATGGGCACTGGGGAACCGATGGATAATTATGACAATATTTTGAAATTTCTGCATCTTCTGACCGATGAGAACGGTCTGAACATCAGCCAGAGAAATGTCACGGTGTCCACCTGTGGAATCGTGCCCAGAATGCGGCAGCTGGCGGATGAAAAGCTGCAGATCACACTGGCATTGTCCTTGCATGCCACCACCGATGAAAAACGAAGAAAACTGATGCCCATTGCCAACCGGTATTCTATCAAAGAGTTGATGGAAGTCTGTCAGTATTATTTCGAACAGACCGGACGAAGGATCACTTTCGAATACAGTCTGGTGGGCGGTGTGAATGATACGGAAGAGGATGCCAGGGAACTGATCGCCCTGGCGAAGCCGTTGTGCTGCCATATCAACCTCATCCCGGTCAACCCCATTAAAGAGCGGGATTATGTGCAGTCGGATACGAAGCACATTCAGGCATTTAAAAATAAACTTGAAAGTAAGATGATACATGTTACAATTAGAAGGGAGATGGGCCGGGATATTGACGGAGCCTGCGGACAGTTAAGACGCCGTCATACGCAGGAGGCGAAGAACCCGGGGGAACTCTCACAGGAGGAAGTTTGACGTGCTTAAGACGTTTTCCATAACCGATATCGGAAGGAAAAGAAAAGTAAATCAGGACTATATCTATACCTCTGAAAAACCGGTGGGAAATCTGCCGAATGTATTTATCGTGGCAGATGGTATGGGTGGTCACAATGCAGGAGACTATGCGTCCAAGGTAACGGTAGAGACCATGCTTGCCGAGATGGAGAATTCTTTTGAGAAGAATCCCACCCTGATCTTCCGCAAAGCCATTGAGGAAGCCAATGATGTGATCCGCAAGAGAGCCAGCGAGGATGAAAAGCTGGAAGGAATGGGGACTACGGTTGTGGTGGCATCCTGCATGGGCAGATTCTTACAGGTGGCCAATGTAGGAGACAGCAGACTCTATGTGGTGGGCAGCAAGATCCGCCAGATCACAAGAGATCATTCGTATGTAGAAGAAATGGTACGGATCGGAGAACTGGATCGTGCCGATGCAAGGAACCATCCGGATAAAAATATTATTACCAGAGCGGTAGGGGCGGAAGACAAAGTGGAGCCGGATTTCTTTACCGTGGAATTACAGGAGGGTGAGATCGTCCTTATGTGCTCGGATGGTCTGACAAATATGCTGGAAGACGAGGAAATCCGCATGATTATCAGCGGAGCCAGAGACCTTGTGGAGAAGGCAGAGAGCCTGGTGGAGGCGGCCAATGCCAACGGCGGCAGAGACAATATCAGTGTGATACTGATCGAGCCGTGCGCGTAAATTACCCAGCTTTTTTGGAAATGGAGAGCAAGTATGATCAAAATAGGAATGATGATCGGCGATCGCTATGAGATCCTGGAAAAAATCGGAACCGGCGGTATGTCAGATGTCTATAAAGCAAAATGTCACAAGTTGAATCGCTATGTGGCGATCAAGGTATTGAAGCAGGAATTCAGCGAAAATGCTAATTTTGTATCCAAATTCCGGATCGAGGCACAGGCGGCAGCAGGACTGATGCACCCCAATATTGTCAATGTCTATGATGTCGGGGAAGAGAACGGAATCTATTATATCGTCATGGAACTGGTAGAGGGTATTACCCTCAAAAAGTACATTGAGAAGAAGGCCAGACTGTCTTACAAGGAAGCGGTAAGTATCGCCATCCAGGTAAGCATGGGTATTGAGGCTGCACATAATAATCATATTATCCATCGGGATATCAAGCCGCAGAATATTATTATCTCCAAGGACGGCAAAGTCAAGGTGACGGACTTCGGTATTGCCAAGGCAGCTACCAGTAATACCATCACTTCTAATGTCATGGGAAGTGTACACTATACTTCTCCCGAGCAGGCCAGAGGGGGGTACAGCGATGAAAAGAGTGATATCTATTCGCTGGGTATCACCATGTTCGAGATGCTGACGGGAAGAGTTCCTTTCAACGGGGAGACTACGGTTGCCATCGCCATCAAGCATATTCAGGAAGAAATGCCGTCTCCGAAGGAGTTCGTACCGGAGATCCCTTCCAGCGTAGCCAGTATTGTATTGAAATGCTGTCAGAAGTCTCCGGACCGCAGATATCAGAATATGGCAGAACTGATCGCAGATCTGAAGCAGTCCCTGATCAATCCGGAGGAAGATTTCGTGGTGAACACCGATCCGGATATGGAGGGTGGTACCCGGATGATCTCCGATGAGGATATGGCGCAGATCAAACGTAAGGTTCCTTATCAGGGCAGCCGGGAATACGAAGAACCGGATCATGACGAGACCATGCGTCTGCGTTCCGATACGGAAGCCATGTATGAAAACGAAGAAGATGGCGAAGACGAAGATAATTACGACTACGACCCCAAGATGGAGCGTGTGACCACAATCCTGGCAATTGTAGCCGGTGTGGTGATCTGTATTATCCTGATCGTTCTGGCAGTGAAGATCTTCGGCGGCAAAAATGGAGGAAGCAGTGACTCTGATGCAGGACCGATCATTACGACCGAAGAGACGGATGCCACAGAAGTGGAAAAGGTCTCCATGCCGGATGTAAAGGGCATGAAGGTAGAAGATGCAAAGAGCACCCTGACCAGTATGGGAATCCTCACAGAGGTGACTTATGAGGAGTCCGACACGGTAGCGGAAGGTATTGTTATCAATACAGATGTCAGCGTGGGAGCACAGATCGATAAGGGCAGCAAGGTAACCCTGAAAGCCAGTGCAGGAACTCAGGGTGTGGAAGTACCCAATGTGGTGAATCTTACTTTTGATGAAGCCAATACACAGCTGGTAAGCAAGGGATTCCTGGTCAACAAGACAGAGAACTATTCCGATACGGTAGAGTCCGGTCGGGTGATTTCCCAGACCCCCTCCGAGGGCAACAAAGCACCAAAGGGCAGTGTGATCACTGTGACAGTAAGTCTGGGTAAGGAAGATACCAAGATCCGTGTGCCGAATCTGATCGGTCTGTCCGAGCAGGACGGCACGGTAGAAGCCATCGAGGCAGGACTGACCGTAGGCAGTGTGACCTATATCTACAGTGACGAAGTGGGAGAAGGCATGATCTGTTACCAGAGCTATTCCCATGGCTCCTATGTGGAGCAGGGAACTTCCATTGATATCAAGGTCAGTCAGGGAGCTCAGAAGGTGACTTACAAGTGTAATGTCAGCATTGCGGCACCGACGACTTCGGAAGCACCCGGCTATGTATCGGGAATGGAAGTCAGCATCAAACTGGTGACGGATGACAATAACGTACTGCTGGATACCAAGACCAGCACTTTCCCGGTAGCTACCAATTTCAACGGTATGACTGCCTCCGGTGGTACGCTCACCATGACGTATCAGGTGACAAGCGAACCGACCACCACAACGAACCCGGATACCGGGGAGCAGGTGACGGTTCCCGGAACGACAGAAGACCGTTCCTTTACCAGAAGAGTTGAGTTCGTAAAGGAATAAGATCAAAGGCGGGAAGCTATGAAGGGCAAGATTATAAAAGGAATCGCCGGGTTCTATTACGTCCATGTAGCGGACGATGGCCATACAATGGGCACGGTGTACGAATGCAAGGCAAAAGGAGTCTTTCGCAAGGATCACAGAAAACCCCTGGTCGGGGATGACGTGGAGATGGATGTCCTGGATGAGGCACAGAAAAAAGGAAATATCAGGGAATTGCTTCCCAGACACAGTGAACTGATTCGTCCGGCGGTAGCTAATGTGGATCAGGCGCTGGTGATTTTTGCCATCACGAAGCCACAGCCGAATTTTAATCTGCTGGATCGTTTCCTGGTCATGATGCAGCAGCAGGACATTCCCTGCATTATCTGTTTTAACAAGCAGGATATTGATGAGGAAGGCAAAAAGGAAGACTATCGTGCCATTTACGAACAGGCGGGATTCCGTACGATCACGGTCAGCGCAGCCAGACAAGAAGGGATAGATACCATTCAGGAGCTGCTTCGCGGCAAGACCACTACGGTGGCGGGTCCCAGCGGTGTCGGTAAATCCTCTCTGGTAAACTGCCTGCAGTCCGGCACAGTGATGGAGACCGGCTCCATCAGTGAGAAGATCGAGCGGGGAAAGCATACTACCAGGCACTCCGAACTGATCTCCATTGCACAGGATACGTATATTCTGGATACCCCGGGATTTAGCTCTCTGGGGTTGTTTCGGTTGGAGAAGGAGCAGCTGGCGGAATTTTATCCGGAGTTTGCCCCTTTTGAAAAATATTGCAGATTCGGAGGCTGCTCCCATATCTCTGAGCCGGTATGCGGTATCAAGGCTGCTGTGGCAGAGGGAGAGATCCCGCAGATACGTTATGAGAACTACTGTCTGCTCTATGATGAACTGAAAAATCAGAGAAAATATTAATTATGAGTGAAGTGCAGAATAATCTAGGGGAAAAATTCAAAGAGACCATTGCGGAAGCAATGAAGACCGGAGATTTTCATGCGTTGAACACGCTGGTGACGGATACGGTCAACGATGCCTTGCGGGAGGCGGATTTCCAGGCAAATCTGTCCAGGGAAGCCACGGAAAAAAAGGTGTGGAATTCCCAGCGCAGCTGGCAGGATAAAAGGCGGGAGGAAGTCAAGACTGAGGCAGAGATCCAGGCAGAACGGCAGCAGCGGGAAAAACAGCAGGAGGAGCGCCGCAGGCAGAACGAAGAATGGCACCGGCAGCGCAGAGAGCGGGAAAAGCAGTGGGAAGAACAACGGAAGGCTCAGGCAGAGCAGAACCGTGCACGGAATCAGGCACAGCCGGTGACACCCAGAAAAGCTACTGCGGCAGAAATGACTTCTCTGGTCAAAATGGAAAAGAAGGGAAACGTGTCCGGAACATTGTGCACTGTGTTCGGCGGGATCGGACTGGGGTTCAGCGGACTGGGACTTCTGGTACAGCTGTTACTGGCAGCTTTTCAGGCAGCATCTCTGAGTGCGGCGATCCTTCCGGGGGTATTGTCTCTGGTATTTTTAGAGATGATCTCTTATGGCAACGGACAGCGCAGAAGATTAAAACGTGCGGAGAAATATCTGGAACTGTGCGGCACCAAAATGTATGGTGTGATCAACGAAATGGCCCGCTATACCGGAAAAAGTGTCCGCTATGTCAGAAGGGATCTTCGTAAGATGTTAAAAGCCGGAATGTTTCCGGACGGACATCTGGATGATAAAGAGACCTGCTTTATGCTCAATAATGTGATCTACCGTCAGTATCTGGAGACGGAGAAAGCCTATCTGGAGCAGAAGAAGATCAGTGAGCAGGAGAAGGAACAGAATACAGCGGGCACCGATACACAGGATACGGATCAGAACCGCAGAGAGCAGGAACTGCACAGTATTGTGGCAGAAGGAATGGAATACATCCGTCATCTGCGGGATCTGAATGACAGGATCGAAGGAGAAGCTATCTCTGAGAAGCTGTACCAGCTGGAAAATCTGTTGAAGGAGATCTTTGACCGAGTGCAGGAGCATCCGGAGCAGATGCACCGGATGCATAAACTGATGGATTATTACCTGCCTACTATGTTGAAACTGGTGGAGCAGTATGCGGAATTTGACGAGATCAGCAGCCCGGGAGAAGATATTCTCGATGCTAAAAAAGAGATCGAAAAGACACTGGATATGATCAATCAGGCATTCGTTACATTGCTGAACAATCTGTTCCGGGATGCAGCCTTTGATGCGTCAGCGGATGCACAGGTATTGCAGACGATGTTGGCCAGGGAAGGGCTGACGGAATCGGATTTTGTAAGAGAAAAAAGTGTATGACAGCAGGAAAGCAATGCTGATGGTAAATAAAAAATCATGAGAGAGTATGGAAAGGCGGGGTTATAAGTATGAATATGGATCTGGATGCAGCAACAAAAGAGGCACCTACCCTTACACTGGATCCCTTTGCGGAGGCAAAAGCAGAGATCGTGGAGAAGAAGCCGGAGGAACTGGTAGAGGAGCAGGCTGTTCCGGAGATGGAACTGACACCGGAAGAACAGAAAATGGTAGATGATTTTGCGGGACAGATCGATCTGACCAATACCCAGGCGGTATTGCAGTACGGTGCGGGGAGTCAGAAAAAGATCGCAGATTTCTCTGAGACAGCACTTAGCAATGTCCGGACCAAGGATATGGGCGAGGTTGGACAGCTGTTGACGGATGTAGTGGCACAGCTCAGGGATTTTGATACAGAGGAAGACAAGGGATTCTTCGGCTTGTTTAAAAAGAGCGGGGATAAGCTGAATAATCTGAAAGCAAAGTATGATAAAGCGGAAGTGAACATCAGCAAGATCTGTGATGCCATGGGAAATCATCAGGTGGTGCTGCTAAAAGATGTGGCGGTACTGGACAAGCTGTATCAGCTGAATCTGAATTATTTTAAAGAACTGTCCATGTACATTCTGGCAGGTAAAAAGAAACTGACACAGGCGAAAAACGTGGAACTGCCGGAACTTCTGGAAAAAGCACAGAAGAGCGGACTGCCGGAGGATACGCAGGCTGCGAAGGATTTTGCAGCAATGTGTGAGAGATTCGAGAAGAAGATCTATGATCTGGAACTTACCAGAGCCATTTCTCTGCAGATGGCACCCCAGATCCGACTGATCCAGTCCAATGATATCGCTATGTCCGAGAAGATCCAGTCCACACTGGTGAATACGATCCCTCTGTGGAAGAGCCAGATGGTCATTGCCATCGGTCTGGATCATGCCACCGATGCAGCCAAGGCACAGCGTGCAGTATCGGATATGACCAATGAACTGTTGAAGAAAAATGCAGAAGCACTGAAAGTGGCATCCGTGGAGACAGCGAAGGAATCTGAGAGAGGTATTGTGGATATCGAGACCCTCAAGACCACGAACCAGACACTGATGACCACACTGGATGAAGTCATGAAGATCCAGGAGGAAGGCCGTGCCAGAAGACAGAGCGCAGAGGAAGACTTACAGCGGATCGAAAATGAAATGCGGGATAAGCTTCTGGAGATGAGCCAGTCATCCCATACATGATTTTTACATAATTTTAAGCAGAGAAATCTTGACGAAACAACCAGAGGAAATTAAAATAAAATGTATGTAGGTTAATTAACGGAAGGAGCAGGAAACAAATGAAAAAACTGGAAGAAATGCTAAGGGAGAAACCGATTAAAAATAAGCTTTCTTTTGTGTTCCGCATTATGGACGTTTTATATGTGGTGCTGGCACTGGTGTCAGTTGTGGGATTGATACAGTCAAAAAACTATGTGGGAAGCGTAATTGTTGTGATCATAGTTGTATTAGCTATTGCATTTAATGCAGCTATGTCAAAGATGCTTGCCAAAATGTTGGTAGAGCCTATTGAGAGTCTGGTAGTGGCATCTGAGAAGATTGCTTCCGGTGACTTTGAGATCGGCACTCCTTATGAGTCCGAGGATGAGCTGGGACGCTTATCCGACAGTTTTGAGACCGCAGCCGGTATTTTGAAAAAGGTTGTATCAGATCTGCAGGATATTGTAGAGCATTTTGCTGAGGGTAATTTTGATGTACATAGCAACTGCCCCGATGCGTATGTAGGACAGCTCCGCAATGTACTGGATGAACTGGATGATATGGTGAACAAGGTCAGTGAGACTATGCACGGTATTCAGGGATCTTCCGAACAGGTGTCTGCCGGAAGCAATCAGCTGGCTGTCAGTGCACAGGATATTGCAGAAGGTGCTACCAGTCAGGCTGCAGCTGTTGAAGAACTGGTGGCTACCGTAGAAGAAGTAACGAATCAGGTAATGGAGAACACCAAGTCTACCGATATCGTTCACGATAAGGCAAAACAGGTAGGTATCGAGGCAGCCAACAGCCAGCAGAAGATGGATGAGCTGGTAGATGCCATGAAGAAAATCGATACCACGACCCAGAATATCGAGAAGATCATCGCAGATATCGAGAATATTGCATCCCAGACCAATCTGCTGTCTTTGAATGCTTCCATTGAGGCAGCAAGAGCAGGGGAAGCCGGAAGAGGTTTCGCAGTCGTGGCTGACCAGATCAGACAGCTGGCAGAAGAGAGTGCAAATTCCGCAGTAGAGTCTAAGAAGCTGATCGAAGAATCCATGAACGAAGTAGGAGTGGGTAACAGGGTTACCAGGGAGACCAACGAAGCAATGCAGAAGGTTATGACCGAACTGGATCAGATCATCCAGGAGGTTGCTAATATCCGTACTGCATCCGACAGACAGGCAGTATCTGTCAACAACATCAAGAAGGGTGTGGAGGACATCAACGATGTTATCCAGTCCAACTCCGCAGCAGCAGAGGAGACTTCCGCTACCAGCGAGGAGCTTTCCGCTTCCGCTACTACTTTGAACGAGTTGTTAGAGCACTTCAAACTGCGCGGTTAATCGGAGGATGTTTTCCCAAGATCGTAATAGAGAGAACAGAAGAACCATAGCTGAAACCACAGCTGTGGTTCTTTTCATATCGGAGGAGTAATGAGTAATAAGGAAATGCTTCATAGAAAACAATATAGGATAGCGGCGGTAGTGGCCGGTCTGGCGCTTGCAGTAAGTATGACAGCCTGTGGTGCACAGAAAGGGACTGAGGGGACGGAAAGCGTGGAAACTATGGAAAACGTGGATCCTGTGGTTCCCGAGAGCGTAGCAGCATCCGTGGAAACAACAGAAAATGAGAAAAACGCAGAGGAATTCGGTAGAGAAACGCTGGCGGAAACGTCTGTGCCGCAAGGGGCGGCGAATAGTGCAGGACATGAAATGGTGACTTCGGGGACCGACAAAGTTCCTGGGGGAGAGGTTGCGGTGTCACAAAGCGGTATGCCGACAGAGGCCGCAGGCAGTCAGACAGAAACGGTAGCCGGTCAGCCGGAGGCTATACAGAACCAGCCGGTGGAATATACCGACTTACAACAGATCACTCTGGATCCGGACTGGGAATATGCGGATCATTCGAAGATCAATACCGGGGCGGCGGTATTGTACCGGACACCGGAGGAGTGTGGACGAAAGGGAATCATTATCGGAGTGAATGCGGGACATGGCACCGCCGGTGGGGCCAAAGTAAAGACGCTGTGCCATCCGGACGGTTCGGACAAGACTACGGGAGGCAGTACGGCAGCGGGAGCTACGGAAGCTGCGGCAGTGTCCGGAGGCATGACATTTCAGGACGGGACACCGGAGCGAACGGTTACTTTGCAGATGGCACAGATCCTGCGGGACAAACTGTTGGCCTCCGGCTATGATGTACTGATGCTCAGGGACGGAGAGGATGTGCAGTTGGACAATGTGGCCAGGACCGTGATCTGCAATAACGTGGCAGACTGCCATATCGCACTGCACTGGGACAGCGGTGACGGCAAGAATTACGACAAGGGATGCTTTTACATCTCTGTGCCGGAAGTACTGAAGAGTATGGAACCGGTGGCATCCCACTGGCAGCAGCACGATGCTCTGGGAGCGGATCTGGTGGAAGGGCTGCGGGGACAGGGAGCAACGATCTATGGAAAAGGAAACATGAGCATTGACCTGACCCAGACTTCTTATAGTACGATCCCTTCCGTGGATATGGAACTGGGAAATGCATATTCCGATCACAGCGATGCTATACTGGATCAACTGGCGGAAGGATTGCTGCAGGGGATTAACGTTTATTTTCAACAGCAGTAAGATTGGACAAAGCGGCAATGCATTGATCGGAGATGAACTTCAAAAGAAATCCCAGCACTGCCATCAGCAGCAATTCAACGAGAAACAAACCTAAAACACCCACCATACCGCGCATATAGGGAATAGCCCTCGGAGTGATAAAATAGATAATGATATGGTGGACCAGAAATACTTCATAAGAGTAGTTACTTATCGTACGGAGAAATCGGCCGTTTCCTTTTTCGAGAACCGGTTCCAGGCATGCAGCGGAAATCCAGAAGGCAACGGCCAGTATCGTTATTTTCAAACCGGTGCTGATGGGAAGTGTAAAAGGGCACAGAACAAAGAAAATCACCACCGGCAGGGATAAGAAAATCCATTTAGGATTGAATTTTTCATGATAATAACCAATCATCATACCGATTACGAACTCGTAGCCCTTCAGGAAGAAGTTCATATGGATGGGGACGGAGAAATCGTAATGAAATAAAACAATCAAATAAATCCCGGTAGCGATGATAAAAAAGAACTTTTCACTTTTTATCATAAAAAATCGAAGCAATGGAAAGATCAGATACAACAGAATAAGACATCCCAGAAACCATTCTCCGATGGTAAGGGAAAAGGTGCTGATCCCGTGCATGCTGACCCAGGAATCCATTCCAAGAAAAGTAAAAACAATTCTCCACGCAGGAATTCCTTCAGGAAAAATATTGTGGACGGAATGGCTCTGGAAAAGGAGAAACAGGAAATAAACAATGTAAAGTATATAAAAGGGAATCAGGATGCGCAGAAATCTTTTCTTATAATATGTTGCGAGGCTGAAGTTCTCCTTCGCGGTATAGGAGAGACTGGCACCGGATAACATGAAAAATACAGCAACACCCAGGGTTGCCAGATGCATATTGCTGTTGGAAAACAGAGGATTGAGTCTCTCTACAGGACAGATTCCGGAGAGATAGAGCTGAAAGAGCAGATGATAAAAAATAATGAAGCAAAAGCAGGTACATCTAAGCAAATCAAAATAACGTATTCTTTTCATTAATTTTTCCTCTTTGGTTTATGATATTGCATATTATAGCATATTTTTATTTCGAAAGAAAAGTATTTAGGTGTTTGAAAAAAACACATATTATGCTATAATTTTAGATTATATTGTTCAATTAATAAACAGAAAGGCAAAAATTCCGTTTATAGAGGGATTTTTGAACGGGTAAAGATAAAATGAAGCTGGGTATCGTAGGTCTTCCCAACGTGGGAAAGAGCACACTTTTCAATTCCCTGACCAAGGCGGGAGCAGAATCCGCCAACTATCCCTTCTGTACCATCGACCCTAACGTGGGTGTGGTAACAGTTCCGGATGACAGACTGAAAGCACTGGGCGAGATGTATCATTCCAAGAAGGTAACTCCCGCAGTGATCGAATTCGTGGATATCGCAGGTCTGGTAAAGGGTGCCTCCAAGGGTGAGGGACTGGGCAACCAGTTCTTAAGCAATATCCGTGAAGTGGATGCTATCGTACATGTGGTAAGATGTTTCGAGGATCCTAATGTCATCCATGTGGACGGCAGCGTGAACCCTCTGCGTGATATCGAGACCATCAATCTGGAGCTGATCTTCGCAGATCTGGAAGTACTGGAGAGAAGACTGTCCAAGGTAGTCAAGGCAGCCAGAATGGACAAGACCTATGCCAAGGAGCTGGCACTGCTTGAACGTATCAAGGAGCATCTGGAGAGCGGTAAGATGGCAAAGAGCCTGGATGTTACCGATGAGGATGAACTGGCTCTGTTAAAGGAATACAATCTGTTGACTTATAAGCCTGTGATCTATGCAGCCAATGTAGCCGAGGATGATCTGGCAGATGACGGCGCATCCAATGAGATGGTGGCAAAAGTAAGAGAGTTCGCAGCCGGTGAACACAGTGAGGTATTCGTGATCTGTGCACAGATCGAGGAAGAGATCTCCGAGCTGGATGATGATGAGAAGGCAATGTTCTTAGACGACCTGGGATTAAAGGAATCCGGTCTGGAGAAACTGATTAAGGCAAGCTATCATATCTTAGGTCTGATGAGCTTCCTGACTGCAGGAGAGGATGAGACCAGAGCATGGACCATCAAGATTGGCACCAAGGCACCTCAGGCAGCCGGCAAGATCCACTCCGATTTCGAGAGAGGCTTCATCAAGGCAGAAGTAGTAAACTACAAGGATCTGCTGGAGCAGGGCTCTCTGGCCGCTGCCCGTGAAAAGGGTCTGGTCGGTATGGAAGGCAAGGATTATGTGGTGCAGGACGGCGATGTGATCCTATTTAGATTCAACGTGTAATACTAAGATCCGCAATAGACAGATTACGAGACTGCTTGCAGGCAGAGTAATCTGTCTATTAGCGGATCAAACATACATGAGCAAGTAGGGCGATAGCCCGGAATGCGAATGTATGTGTCGGATTCGGGAGCGCGAAGCGCGCAGAAGCCGGATAGTATATGCATATGAGCAAGTAGGGCGATAGCCCGGAATGCGAATGTATGTGCCGGATTCGGGAGCGCGAAGCGCGCAGAAGCCGGATAGTACCAAGAAAGGAAATAAATATTATGATGAATGCAGGAGATATTGCATTTCCCCATTTAGGCATTTACCTGGAGAATGTTCCCAGAAGCTTTTCCGTATTCGGTTTCGAAATCGCCTTTTACGGCCTGATCATCGGAATCGGGGTACTGGCAGGCATTCTGATGGCGGTGCATCAGGCAAAGGTGACAGGAGAAAATCCGGATACGATCTGGGATTTCGCCATTTATGCCGTGATCTTTTCCGTGATCGGAGCCAGAATCTATTACGTGGTCTTTGCCTGGGACTATTACAAGGACAATCTGTTAAGCATTTTCAATACCCGTAACGGCGGTATGGCGATCTACGGCGGTGTGATTGGAGCATTCCTGACACTGCTCATTTATTGCAGGATCAAGAAGATCAACCCGTTCCGGCTGGGAGATCTGTGTGTGCCGGGGTTGATTCTTGGACAGATCATCGGCCGCTGGGGTAACTTTATGAACCGTGAAGTATTCGGGGAATATACGGACAGTTTTCTGGCCATGCGGCTTCCTATCGAAGCTGTGCGCAGCCGGGATATTTCTGAGAATGTAGCAGCTCACATTATCGATGGGACTAATTACATTCAGGTACATCCCACTTTCCTCTACGAGAGCCTGTGGAATCTGATGATCCTGATCCTTATGCTGGTGTACCGCAAGCACAAAAAGTTCGAGGGTGAGATCTGTCTGCTGTACTTCGGCGGCTACGGACTGGGTAGATTCTGGATCGAGGGTATCCGGACAGATACCCTGTTTATCCCCGGAACGACCCTCGCCGTATCACAGGTATTATCCCTGTGTATGGTGATTTTTGCAGTGGTAACGGATGTTATTGTGCGTCTCCGCCTGAAAAAACAGCCGAAGGTGGAAAAATATTAAAAATATTTAAAAATTTATTAAGAATATCGAAACAGGAGCAAATACATAGATATTGTGTTTGCTCTTATTTTTATACCAGATATTGTAGCAAAAAGCGCCTTTGCCGTATGACAAGGCGCTTTTTTACGTGGTGCTGTCGAAAAAAGCTACTTGATTTCTCTTGTAAAATACCCTATTTTAGTATAAAATCATAATAAAAGTGGGAGAAAGTGGAGGTAAGTGCCACAAAGTGGTAGATTTTTAGAAAAATGACCTCCTTTTCGTGGCAGTCCCATTTTGGATGAATGGTGGTGAGTGCGATGTTTATGAGCGAGTACAACCATACGTTAGATACGAAAGGCAGGTTGATCATTCCGGCGAAATTCCGAGAAGTCTTAGGAGAGGAATTTGTGATTTCCAAGGGAATGGATGGCTGCTTATTTGTGTATGCCAACGATGACTGGAATGCTTTTGAACAGAAGCTGACCTCATTACCTCTGATCAATAAAGAAGCAAGACAATTTGCCCGTTTCTTCCTGGCCGGTGCAGCTATGGTAGAAGTGGACAAGCAGGGAAGAATCCTGTTGCCGGCAGCACTCAGAGAGTTCGCTGGACTGGAAAAGGACGTGGTACTGGTCGGCGTCGGCAGCCGTGTGGAGATCTGGAGCAAGGATAAATGGGAGAATATGAACTCCGATACCGATATGGATGAGATCACCAGCGCCATGGAAGGACTGGGACTGACCATTTAACGGGTGAAAAACGTGACCGAGAAAGGATGACCGTCGTGGAATTCAATCATTATTCTGTGATGCTGCATGAGACCATTGAACAACTGAATATTAACCCGGACGGCATCTATGTGGACGGAACTTTAGGTGGAGGAGGACATGCCTACGAAGTATGCAGCCGCCTGAAAAACGGACATTTCTACGGCATTGATCAGGATGATGCAGCAATCGCAGCAGCATCCGCAAGATTGCAGCCGTTTGGAGATAAAGTGACCGTAATCCGCAACAATTATGTGAATGCAGTGGAGGCCCTCAGAGAATATGGTGTCACCGGCGTGGACGGAATCGTGCTGGATCTGGGAGTATCTTCCTATCAGCTGGATACCGAAGACCGAGGATTTTCCTATCGGTTTGATGCCCCTCTTGACATGCGGATGGATCGCAGGCAGACCCTGACAGCGAGAGATATCGTCAACAATTATTCCGAGATGGAACTGTATCACATCATCCGGGATTACGGTGAAGATCCTTTTGCCAAGAATATAGCGAAACACATTGTGAAAAACAGGGTAGACAAACCCATTGAGACCACCTTTGAATTAAATGAGATCATCAAAGCCGCAGTCCCGGCAAAGATGCGACAGAACGGACATCCTTCGAAACAGACTTTCCAGGCAATCCGTATCGAATGTAATCAGGAACTGGAAGTACTGAAAAAGGCGCTGGACGAGCTGATCGATCTGCTGAATCCCGGCGGAAGGTTCTGCATTATTACCTTCCATTCCCTGGAGGACCGGATCGTGAAGAACGCATTCCGCAGGAATGAGAATCCCTGCACCTGTCCGCCGGAATTTCCGGTGTGCGTATGCGGTAAGGTCTCCAAGGGAAAGGTGATCACCAGAAAACCCATTCTTCCCAGTGTGGAAGAACTGGAAGTAAACAGCAGATCCAAGAGTGCAAAGCTCAGGGTATTTGAGAAAAAATAAAAGACTTTAGTAGTGAAAGCGGGGAGAAAGAGTATGGCACAGAGAAGAAGAGTAAGCAATACTCCTTACATATATGATAATACAGCAAGAGACTTACAGATCCGCAGGCAGATGGAGGAGCCTCGGAGACAGATGTCTCATGAGACGAGAAAAAACAGAGAAAAAGCAAGACATATGAGCATCGGCTACGTCACCTTTCTGATGGGAGCATTGATTGCCTGTGCCTTCTGTCTGGTAAATTATATCCAGATGCAGTCGGAGCTGACCACCAAGATCACTGAGGTGTCCAGAATGGAGAGTGAACTGAACTCTCTGAAGCTGTCAAACGATGAAGAGTACAGCCGGATTACCAGCAATATCAATCTGGAAGAAGTCAAGAGAATTGCCATCGGCGAACTTGGAATGACCTATGCTGCCGAAGGACAGGTAATCACCTACGCAAGCAGCAGCAACGACTATATGCGTCAGGCGGATACCAGCCAGAACTAAGTCTGGGAGGCAGAAAGCGTGAAGGAACAGAAGCCTAAGAAATTTTCCATAAAGATGCAGAAAAAACTTTTATGCCTGTATGCCCTGATCATACTGGCATTTATTCTGCTGTCTGTCCGACTGTCCTGGATCGTGAAAGCGGATGGAGCGACTTACGAAAAACAGGTTTTGTCGCAGCAGAAATATGATTCCGTGACATTGCCATTTCGCCGCGGGGATATCGTGGATGCCAAAGGAACGAAACTGGCAGTCAGCGAGAAAGTATATAATCTGGTCATTGATTCCTATGTAATGTTAAGCCGTGAGACTTATCTGGAACCGACGATGGAGGCGCTGTCCGCAAATTTCCCGGATCTGGATATGACGGCAGTGAGACAGTATGTGATCAGTCATCCGGATTCTTCCTGGTATGTCCCTCTCAGAAGGCTGACCTATGATCAGATCAGCGGTTTTCAGTCGGCAGCACTGGAGGACAGCAAGATCAAGGGCGTCTGGTTCCAGGAAGAATACAAGAGAGTCTATCCCAATGGTTCCCTGGCGGCGGACGTGATCGGATTCTCCAGATCGGACAACGAAGGACAGTACGGACTGGAAGAGTATTACAATGATGTGCTGAACGGAACCACCGGAAGAGAGTATGGATATCTGAATGATGATGCCAACCTGGAGCGGACCATCAAACCGGCCGTGGACGGCAATACGATACACAGTACCATTGATGCCAATATCCAGGGTATTGTGGAGAAATATCTGAAGCAGTTTAACGAGGAACATAAGGATGCGGTACATCCCGGCAACGGTGCGGAGAATGTGGGCTGCATCATTATGGAGGTTAATACCGGTAATATTCTGGCCATGGCAAGTTATCCGACCTATGACCTGAACGATACCAGGAATACGGACGCCCTTTTGGGATCCCGTAAGATCGAGATGGTGACCAATGCCAACGGTTATGATGTTCTGACCAAGACAGATACCTATTTTACGCAGGAAGACATTGATGCCTTAACGGATGACGAATTGCTGGACAACCTGAATTACCTGTGGAAGAATTATTGTATCTCCACTACTTACGAGCCGGGTTCCACAGCAAAACCGTTTACTGTGGCGGCAGCACTGGAGAGCGGTGCTATCACCGGCAACGAGCACTATCAGTGTAACGGATCTCTGGAAGTCGGCGGACATACGATCAAGTGTCACAGCTATCGTTCCGGCGGTGAAGGAGATGTATCCGTACAGGATTCCATTGCCTGGTCCTGCAACGTGGCGCTGATGAAGATTGCAGCTACTTTGGGAAAAGAAGAGTTTGCCAAATTTCAGCAAACCTTTAACTTTGGATTAAAGACTAACGTGGATCTGGCAGGAGAAGCGAGAACGGCAAGCCTCCTGTTCCCGGTGGATCAGATGGGCAGTGCCGATCTGGCTACTAACAGTTTCGGACAGAACTTTAATGTAACAATGATCCAGATGATCACGGGATTCTGTTCCCTGATCAACGGCGGTTACTATTATGAGCCTCATATGGTGGATAAGATCACCAATTCCAGTGGAGCTACGGTACAAAACATTGAGCCCAGAGTGTTACGGCAGACCATTTCTGAGAGTACCTCGGCGAAGATCAGACAGTACTGCCGAGCTACCGTAATGGAAGAGGGTGGTGACCGCAGAACCGGTAGAACCGCAAGACCTGCAGGTTATGCCATCGGTGGCAAGACCGGTACCGCAGAGACCATTCCCCGTAAAAACGGTGAGTACGTAGTATCCTTTATGGGATATGCACCGGCGGATGATCCCCAGATCGCTATCTATGTGGTCGTGGATCGTGCCAATGCATCTCCGCAGGATGATGCGAAGTTCGCAACCGGTATTGTACGAAATGTTCTGACGGAAGTATTGCCGTACCTGAATATTTTCATGACGGAGGAGCTGTCTGAGAAGGAGATCCAGGAGCTGGCAGAAAAACAGATCGAGATCACCAATCAGTATACCCAGAAGCCCGAGGACGGTGAAGATCAGAATAATGGTGACGGAACCGGCGACGGACAGACCGGAGACGATCAGACGGGCAGTGGTGATGGAACTGGCGACGGTCAGGGCGGTGATGATTCAACACCTTCCGAGGATTGGAGAAATTATCCTGTGGATCCGGCCACCGGTTATCTGGTAAGCCCTATTGACGGTGGGCTGATCGATCCTGTCACGGGAGCTGATGTCGGCGGTGAGGATTCCCTGGGAGACAGCCCGGTCAACAATAATCTGCTGAACCAGCAGAATGAATAGTAAGGTAATCTGACGAATAGCCTCACAGCAAGAGCAATAAAATGTAAAAAGCTCTTGTTGTGAGGTTTTTTTATGGCAGATCATCAGAATCGTTTTTTTCACCGAAAGAAGATCATGACCATATTTTTCGTATGTGCGGCAGTGCTCTGCGGACTGTTGGGAAGACTATTGTATCTGATGGTATGGCGGGCGGAATATTATGAGGAAGCGGCCACAAGGCTGCACGAAAGAGAGCGCAGCATCAAGGCGGCGAGAGGACGGATCCTGGACCGTAACGGGGTCGTGTTGGCGGATAACAAGACTGTCTGTACCGTATCGGTGATCCACAACCAGATTGAGGAACCGGAGCAGGTGATCGCCATACTGGTGAAGGAACTGGGAATCTCCGAGGAAGAGGCCAGAAAGAGGGTAGAAAAATATTCTTCCATTGAGCGGGTGAAAAGCAACGTGGATAAGACCGTGGGAGACCGGATCCGGGAATATGATCTGGCCGGGGTAAAAGTGGACGAAGATTACAAGAGATATTATCCTTACGGAGATCTGGCCAGCAAGGTGCTGGGCTTTACCGGAGGAGACAATCAGGGAATCATCGGACTGGAAGTAGTATATGAAGAGATCCTGCAGGGGGATCCGGGAATGATCCTGACGATCACGGACGCCAAGGGGATCGAGGTGGATACGGCAGGGGAGCGTCGGGTGGAACCGGTGCCGGGCATGGATCTTCGTATCAGCATCGACCGGAACATCCAGGAGTATGCCACACAGCTGGCGGCGCAGGCCTGTGCCACCAAGGAGGCGGACAGTGTTTATATAGTGGCTATGAATCCGCAGAACGGCGAGATCCTGGCTATGGTGAATTATCCGGAGTTTGATTTGAATGACCCTTATACCTTACCGGAGCTGACGGAAGTGAAGGAGGACGGCAGCATTGTGGCGGTGGACCCGGCCACACTGACGGCGGAACAGAAACAGGAAAAGCTGAATGCCATGTGGCGAAACGGCTGTATCAACGACACCTACGAACCGGGATCCACCTTCAAGATCATCACGGCCGCTGCGGGACTGGAGGCGGGAGTGGTGACCCCGGAAAGCACCTTTTCCTGCCCCGGATTTATCATCGTGGATGACCGTAAGATCCGCTGCCACAAGATTGCCGGGCATGGCAGCCAGACTTTTGTACAGTGCATGGAGAACAGTTGTAACCCGGCATTGATTTCCGTCGGCCTGCGGCTCGGTGTGGACAATTACTACCATTATTTTGAACAGTTCGGCCTAAAACAGCGCACTGGCATCGACCTGCCGGGAGAAGCTGGGACTATCATGCATAAAAAAGAGGATATGGGAAATGTGGAGCTGGCTACCGTGGCTTTCGGGCAGTCTTTCCAGATCACAGCAATCCAGCTGCTGACCACGGCGTCCTCCATTATCAACGGCGGCAACCGGATCACCCCGCATTTCGGCATCGAGGCGCTGAACCGTGACGGGGAGGTGGAAGAGACCTTTTCCTATCCGGTGCAGACGGGGATCGTCTCGGAGGAGACTTCGTCTACTATGCGCTACATTCTGGAAATGGTAGTGGCGGAAGGCTCCGGCAGAAACGGTCAGGTACAGGGCTTCCGCGTCGGCGGCAAGACTGCAACCAGCCAGACCCTGCCCAGAGGAAGCGGACGTTACATATCTTCCTTTATCGGCTTCGCTCCGGCGGATGATCCCCAGGTCATCGCCATTGCTATTATCAATAATCCCCAGGGCATCTACTACGGGGGGCAGGTGGCAGCACCGATCATAAGGCAGCTGTACGAAAATATTCTGCCCTATCTGGGACTGGAGAAGACCGAAGAGCCGGAGGAGACAGCGGAGCCCGGGGAGTGATGGCGGTCGCAGACTTCCCCAGGGACGATGTCGAAAACGATGGAAAGAAAAAGGTTCCGGCGGATGAAAATTTGACAAAATCCGCTGATGCCACCCTTTATAATGTTTCTGAAGGAGGGGTGTGATGCATTATGAACTCTACTTAGACAGTCTGTTCCTCCTGAATTTCGGGATGAATCTGCTGCTGCTTTGCCTGGTGGATCACAGCATGGGCCACACTGCCACGTGGTACCGGCTGCTTGCGGGAGCCGTGGTCGGAGCGGTCTGGTATCTGTTTCCTTTTTTATGGAAAGGAACAGCCGCCGGGAAGCTGTTGCTTTGTTTTCTGCCGGGGACAATACTTATGCTGTATGTGACATTTCACATTCGCAGCCTTGGGACGTTGTGGAACTATTTCCGAAAACTGATGCTGTCCACCTTCCTGATCGGAGGCATTCTGGCGGCACTGCTTCGGGGATTCCCGATGGGAAGAAATTATCTGCCTGGGATCGGTATGACCCTGGGAGTCGGAGCATTCTCCGGCTGGATACTTGTGCGGGGGCGCAAAAAGGAAGCGGAACAAGCCTGCTATTGTGAGGTAATGTTACAGGGAGCGGAGGGACCGTTGCGCATTCATGCATTGGTAGACTCCGGCAATACCCTGACCGAACCTATCAGCGGAGCACCGGTATCGGTGCTGGACGCACGGATATTTTATCGGCTGTGGCCGGAGGGACTGCCTGGATTCCGGGTGATTCCTTATCACAGTGTAGGGAAAAAGAGCGGGATCCTTAAGGGATATCCGGTGCCGCAGATGACGCTCATACAGCAGGGTGTGGAACGAGAATACAGAAATGTATACCTGGCAGTGAGTGAGGAGATCGCGGGAGAAGAGATCCCGATGCTGTTACCTCCTGCGCTGTTGCAGGAGACGAACAAAGCACGGAGGAAGAAGGAAAAAATAAAAGAGCCGGACGATCCGGCAAGGCACAATGTGGCAGATAGGAGTAAATATGGTCTTAAAGATAGCAATACCGGGAAAAATGCAGTTTAAAATGATGCGCAGGGAGCCTTATCTGCTGCACCGGAAAGGAGATGTCCACTATATCGGTGGCGCGGAGGTACTGCCGCCGCCCCTGCCCAGTGAGCAGGAGAATCAGGTGATCGGTGATCTGGGGACGGAATACGAGGATGAGGCGAAAGCCATCCTGATCGAACATAACCTGCGTCTGGTGGTCTACATAGCCAAAAAATTCGATAACACCGGTGTAGGGGTGGAGGATCTGATCTCCATTGGCACCATCGGACTGATCAAGTCTATCAACACCTTCAATCCGGAGAAGAATATCAAACTGGCAACCTATGCTTCCCGGTGCATTGAAAATGAGATACTGATGTATCTGCGCCGGAATAACAAGACGAAAATGGAAGTCTCGATTGACGAGCCGTTGAATGTAGACTGGGACGGCAACGAGCTGCTGTTGTCGGATATTCTGGGGACGGATGAGGATGTGATCTATCGCGGTATAGAGAATGAGGTGGAGCGGAAGCTTCTCATGAATGCCGTGAGCAAATTGTCCAAGCGGGAGAAGACCATCGTCAGACTTCGATTCGGACTGGGGACAGTGGACGGACAGGAGATGACCCAGAAGGAAGTGGCCAATCTGTTGGGAATCTCACAATCCTATATTTCCCGACTGGAGAAAAAGATCATGCGGCAGCTGAAAAAGGAGATCAGCCTGCATATTTGACTTTGCATTCGGGACGGATACATGATACTATATAACATGTGCAGAATTGTGGGAGCTGCGTGGCAACAGAGCAGTTCGTGAACCATATAATACAGACAGGATAGTTTTCAGGTAACGGAATCGGAAGTAACCAAAAAGGACAAATACATGATACAGCGTGATGATATATTATCAATGGAATATTTAAAAAAGACGGAATTCACCGGATGCCACCAGGGGATGCGTTACCGTCTGGAGCAGACTGAGGATCCGGAAGGTGGCAAAAAGCTTCTCGTGACGGTCTGGCCGGAGCCCTTTAACTTTTTAAAGACACCGGAGGAGAAGAAGCAGAGGGCCATGTTCTCCTTTGACGAGGACGGTGTGGTGGACGCGGTTGGCTGGATGAACGACAGATTATTTGAGAATAAGAAGCTATGGGATGAGGCCCCTTCTCACTGGGACACTTATCAGATGTGAAACGGGAATTTTAAGAGACAGATATAGGATGAAGAAAGAATGATTTGGAAATATATAATAAGGGATCTGAACGGTGCCATACAATATCTGCCCTATGGTGTGATGGCCGGTGCCGTCATGGGACTGATCCTGAATGCAATGAATGCCAGGAGGGAGCGGAAGGGAAAAGAAGCCTTTCCGATGGCAGGTCTCATGGTGTTTTCTTTGTACCTCATGATCATACTGGTGATCACTTTTTTCTCCAGAGAGGATGGCAGCCGGAACCGTGCCATGGATCTGGAGCTTTTCTCCACCTGGGGGATCAATACGAGAAATAACGCCTTCGTGGTGGAAAACGTGCTGCTTTTCATCCCGTATGGCTTTGCATGCCCCTGGGCATTTCCCTGGCTTAGGGGATTTTTCAGGAACATCTTTGTGGCTTTTGTGACCAGCCTGGGAGTGGAGACTTTCCAGCTCATTACCGGCAGAGGTTATTTTCAGATCGATGATATCCTGACCAACGTGCTGGGAGGAATCATCGGATACTGGATGTTTTGGCTGGTGTATCATACGTTACAGAGAATACGAGGATCAAGGTCTATGCGGTAAGATAGCCTCGCATAGCTTTCAATGCATTTTTTTCGAGACGGGAGACCTGGGCCTGGGAGATGCCGATCATGTCGGCGACCTCGGTCTGGGTCTTTCCTTCGAAAAAGCGCAGAGAGATGATATGACGCTCTCTGTCGTTCAGACGTTTCATGGCTTCACTGAGGGAGAGATGTTCCACCCACGTCTCTTCCTTATTTTTTTTGTCACTGATCTGGTCCATGACGTAGAGGGTGTCACCACCGTCGGTGTAGACCGGTTCGTAGAGGCTCATGGGATTCTGCATGGCATCCAGGGCATAGACGATGTCCTCCTTGGAGATACCTACTTCTGCGGCAATCTCTTCCATGGTGGGCTCCTTCAGATTTTTCCTGGTCAGGGTATCGCGGGCGTAGATTGCCTTGTAGGCGGTGTCCTTCAGAGACCGTGAAACACGGATACTATTGTTATCCCGTAAAAATCTGCGTATCTCACCGATAATCATTGGAACCGCGTAGGTGGAAAATTTTACACCCAGCGTGGAATCAAAATTGTCGATGGCCTTGATCAGACCGATACAACCGATCTGGAACAGATCGTCCACATTTTCCGCACTGCCGGAAAAGCGTTTGATCACGCTCAGGACCAGACGCAGGTTGCCTTCGATGTAGGTCTCTCTGGCGGCGGTATCTCCCTCCCGGATCTTTGCGAAGAGAGCTTCCTTGTCCGTTGCCTTTAGCAAAGGCAGTTTTGCTGTATTGACACCGCAGATTTCTACTTTTCCCTGTACCATAGAGACCTCCCAAGTTTTCTGAATCGTTGCTGATTTTTGATAACTACAGTATTCACAGGAGAGTCAGTGACTATACCGGCAAGAAAGATTTTCCAGTTTTTCCCGAACGGGAAACGGAGCGGTATCATATAATAAATAGAAAGAAAACGGGAGGAGCAGAGTATGCTTTTTTCCGAGTTAAAATGCAAAGATGTAATCAATGTCAGAGACTGTAAAAAGCTGGGGCATGTATGTGATCTGGAGTTCGATGAGTGCAGCGGATGCATCTGTAAGATCATGGTGCCGGGATGCAACCAGTGGCTTTCATTTCTGCGCTGTGAGCCGAATATCGTCATCCCGTATAAGGACATCAGACAGATTGGACCGGACATAATTTTAGTTGACATTAACTGCTGAATCTTCTATAATCTTAACATAAATAACACGTGGTTTTTATAAGGAGGATGCCTATGAAATGTCCGTTCTGTAGCCATGAAAATACCAGAGTCATCGATTCGAGACCGGCGGAAGATAACAATTCCATTCGCCGTCGCCGTGTGTGTGATGAATGCGGCAAGCGATTCACCACTTACGAGAAGATCGAGACGATTCCGCTGATCATTATTAAAAAGGATAATAACAGAGAGGCCTATGACCGTGCCAAGATCGAGGCAGGGGTGCTCAGAGCCTGCCATAAACGTCCGGTCAGCGCACAACAGATCACGACTTTGGTGGATGAGGTGGAGAACGAGATTTTCAACAGGGAAGAACGGGAGATCCCCAGCGGCACCATCGGTGAGCTTGTGATGAATAAGCTGAAAGATCTGGATGCGGTAGCTTATGTAAGATTTGCTTCTGTATATCGGGAGTTCAAGGACGTGAACACCTTTATGGATGAATTAAAGAGTGTCCTGAATGACAAGAATCACAATTAAGTTCCGGAAGACTTAAGTTTTCGTAAAAACAGTCGATATTATAACTGAAAATACAGCCAGATAAAGCTGGAATTTCGCATGGCATGTGCGATATAGAAAAAAGAAGGACAAGGAGGTGAATACATGGGAATCGGCGGAATAGGCGGAGTGAACAGGATCAGCGGAATCGGTAGAATGCAGGATTACAGCATACAGATGCCGCAGCCGGCGAAGACAGTGATCGTGGAAGAGACCGGGGCAGAATCCCATGTAGCATCTTCGGAACAGATAAATTCCGGGAATCCCGGTGCGGCGAAGGAGAAAACTCCGGTTCAGGAGAAGAAATCCAACGCAACGTTAGAGGACATCTCCATTACGTTCCACAAACAGGACGATTTCGGCTACATTGGCAGGAACAGCGATATCCATTCCTTGGATGTGGAGAAGGCGATCTCCGATATGCGTAAGGACCAGATCTTACAGCAGTACCAGTACTTTGTGGGAAGCAAAACGGTATTTACAGAATAGTTACCTCCGTCTGTCAGGCGTAAGCATGACACCGGAGGTATTTTTTAATTTTTTCGGAAGAAGTGATACAGACAGAAAAAATAGATTCCGGCAAGTACCAGCTGGCTGACCAGAATCCCCCACAGATATCCCTGCATACCGATCACGGGAATGGCAAAAAATACGAACAACAGCCGGATTAAAAGGCAGACCACGTTGGAGAAAAAGATCCGTCCCGCCATGCCAAGCCCCTGCAAAATGCTGGAGAGAGTGGTATCCAGATACAGAAAAGGACAGATGAAGCCCAGAGTCACGATAAAATGACCGGCCAGTTCACTGTGGAACAGTTCCGTTCCCATCCAGTCACCCAGAAACAGAAAGCCGCATAGACAACAGGCACCCATGAGACTGCAATACTTTACGGTGCGCAGGGTGGCGTTTATGACGGCTCCACGGTCTCCTTTGGCATGATTTTCGGAGATGGTGGGGAGGAGAAGGACCGCCACGGAACTGGTGAGAGCATTGGGAAAAAAGATCATGGGCATGGCCATACCGGTGAGTACGCCGTATACACTTAAGGCTGTGGTGGTATCATAACCGTAGAGCAGAAGCTTCTGGGGAATGGAGACAGCTTCGATGCTCTGCAAAATATTCAGAACGATACGATTGGCGGTCAGGGGCAGTGCCATGCCCAACAGATCCCGGTAGACCGCGGAAGAAGGACAGATATTTTGCAGGGAAAGAACAGAGGCATCCGGATACAGGTGTATGTACAGGCAGATCAGAGCGATCAGCATGGACAGAAGCTCGCCGACGGTCAGACCTAAGACGGCCGCATTGATGGAGGGGGTGCGCCCCTCAGACAGATCGGCTCCGGTGACGAGAAAGACACAGCCGACTCTGGCCAGCTGCTCCAGAAGCTGCGTGAGGGCAGGAACGGAAGCTTTCTTTTTTCCATAGAAATAGCCGTTGATGCAGGCATGCAGCGCGGCAAAAGGAATAGAGAAGGACAGAATCCGCAGCATGGATATGGTACGGGCTTCTTTTAACAGGAAGGTTCCTATGGGTTCTGCGGCGAGAAACAGGACAGCATTGACTCCAAGGGACAGAGGGAGCGTGATGCTTGCCCCGGTCAGCAGCGTTTTCAGGTCATCGGAACGCCGCCCCGCAGTATTGGCGGCAACGAATTTGGAGATGGCGGTCTGGTAGCCGGCAGCTGTCAGGGAAAAGGAGAGAGACAGTGCGGGACTGAGCAGCTGATAGATCCCCATTCCTTCTTCTCCGAAGAGCCTGGACAGGTAGATCCGGTAGAAAAAACCGATGATGCGGGTGATAAGACCGGTGATCGTCAGAATCAGAGTACCGAAGATCAGAGGATGACGTTTGGCATGCTTCATAGCTTTTCGTTGGATCCTTTGCAGATAAAAGATCTTGCAAAAGTATATTCCATCCACCTTGTTGACAGAACTGCGCGGTGAATGCTATCATGAATAACAGTGAAATAAGCATGAAAATATGCGGAAATGAGGCAATATGATATATTTAGATAATGCAGCAACTACCAAAACGGCACCGGAGGTCGTGGATGCGATGCTTCCGTACTTCAGTGAATACTACGGCAATGCCAGCACCATCTACAGTCTGGGTGCCGAGAGCAAGAAGGCCATGGATCATGCCCGCCAGACCATCGCAGACAGTCTGGGTGCAAAGCCGGAAGAGATCTATTTTACTGCCGGCGGTTCCGAGTCCGATAACTGGGCGCTGAAAGCTACCGCAGAAGCCTATGCTTCCAAGGGAAAACATATCATTACCACGAAGATCGAGCATCATGCCATTCTTCATACCTGTGAGTATCTGGAGAAGCGAGGCTTTGAGATCACTTATCTGAATGTGGACAGAGACGGACTGATCAGTCTGGACGAGCTGAAGGCAGCCATTCGCCCTGACACGATTCTGATCAGTGTAATGTTTGCAAATAACGAGATCGGAACCATCGAACCCATTGCCGAGATCGGTGAGATTGCGAAGGAGCACGGTGTATTGTTCCATACCGATGCGGTACAGGCGTATGCACAGGTTCCCATCAATGTGGATGAAATGCACATCGACATGCTCAGTGCCAGCGGCCACAAATTAAACGGCCCCAAGGGTATCGGCTTCTTATATATCCGCAAGGGTGTGAAGATCCGTTCCTTTGTACACGGCGGAGCACAGGAGAGAAGCCGCAGAGCCGGTACAGAGAACATTCCTGGTATCGTGGGACTGGGTGCTGCTGTAGAGCGCGCTATGCGTATTATGGATACCAAGACCCGCAAGGAGATCGAACTGCGGGATTATCTGATCGAACGTCTGGAGAACGAGATCCCTCACTGCTGGCTGAACGGTCACCGCACGAAAAGACTTCCGAACAATATCAACTTCTCCTTCCTGTTCATCGAAGGAGAATCCATGTTGATCATGCTGGATATGAAGGGCATCTGCGCTTCCAGCGGTTCCGCATGTACTTCCGGATCTCTGGATCCTTCCCATGTACTGCTGGCTATCGGCTTAAAGCATGAGGAAGCACACGGCTCCTTGCGTCTGACCTTATCTGAGGAAAGCACGAAGGAAGAGATGGACATCGTGGCGGAAGAAGTGAAGAAAATCGTACAGAGACTGCGGGATATGTCTCCTTTATATGAAGATTTCCTGAAAAGCCAGAAGAACAACTAAGTGAGAAAGAAGAGGATAACAGATACATGTACAGTGAAAAAGTAATGGACCACTTTCAGAACCCCAGAAATGTAGGGGAGATCGAGGATGCCAGCGGCGTAGGTACCGTGGGCAATGCAAAGTGCGGAGATATTATGAGAATGTTCCTGGACATTGACGAGAACGGGATCATCCGGGAAGCAAAGTTCAAGACCTTCGGCTGCGGCGCTGCCGTAGCTACCAGCTCCATGGCTACCGAACTGGTAAAGGGTAAGACCATTCAGGAAGCATTACAGGTAACGAACAAGGCTGTAATGGAGGCTCTGGACGGACTGCCGCCCGTAAAGGTACACTGCTCACTGCTTGCGGAGGAAGCGATTCATGCAGCACTGTGGGATTATGCAGAGAAGAACCATATCACCATCGAAGGACTGCAGAAGCCCAAGAATGACATCAGTGAGGGCGAAGAAGAGGAAGACTATTAAGATCTATGAAGAAAAAAGTAGTGGTAGGCATGTCCGGAGGCGTGGATTCCTCCGTGGCAGCCATGTTATTAAAAGAACAGGGCTATGATGTGATCGGTGTCACCATGCAGATCTGGCAGGACGAGGAGGAAGCGGTGAAGGAAGCCAATGGCGGATGCTGCGGATTGTCTGCGGTGGATGATGCCAGAAGAGTGGCAGAGAGACTGGAGATTCCTTATTATGTCATGAACTTTAAAAAAGAGTTCAAGTGTCATGTCATGGATTATTTTGTGGACGAGTATTTAAGAGGGCGTACACCGAATCCCTGCATCGCCTGCAACCGTTACGTGAAGTGGGAATCCCTGTTACAGAGGAGCTTAGAGATCGGTGCGGATTATATTGCCACGGGACATTATGCGAGGATCGACAGACTGCCAAACGGCCGTTTCGCCATCCGCAATTCCGTTACGGCGGCGAAGGACCAGACCTATGCGCTGTATAATCTGACCCAGGATCAGCTTTCACATACGCTGATGCCGGTGGGAGAATACACCAAGGACGAGATCCGTGTCCTGGCAGAGGAGGCGGGACTTCCGGTGGCACATAAGCCGGACAGTCAGGAGATCTGTTTTGTGCCGGACAATGATTATGCTTCCTTTATTGACAGAGAAGCCGGAGAAAAAGTGCCGGGACCGGGTAATTTTGTCACGGAGGACGGCAGGATACTGGGGCAGCATAAGGGGATTACCCATTATACCTTAGGGCAGCGCAGAGGACTGGATCTTCCCATGGGAGAGAGGGTGTTTGTTACAGCCATCCGCCCCGAGACCAATGAGGTGGTGATCGGTTCCAACCAGGAACTTTTCACGGACAAAGTATTATGTGAAAATGTGAATTATATGGCAGTGGAGGATATCACAGAGCCTGTCAGAGTACTGGCGAAGATCCGTTACAACCATAAGGGAGAGTACGGAACCCTTACCAGACAGCCGGACGGCAGAGTGCTTTGTACTTTTGATGCACCGGTGCGTGCCGCAACACCGGGACAGGCCATGGTATTTTATCAGGATGAGCATGTACTGGGCGGCGGAACCATTATTCTGTAGGAAAGCGCTCAAAGAGGAGGTCTCTGCGTCCTACGGATACAAAGATTTGTATAGCGGAAAAGATCGGGATCACTATTGTTACAATAGTGGTCCTGCATTTTTATCACGACACGTAACATCAACAGCGGGGGCGTGCATATAATAGAAGAAAGCTTTTATAATTCACAGGAGAGACTATGGATTATCGATTTTCGTTTCAGAGACCTATGAGAAGAAACAGCTTCTGTTCCATGAAGGGAACGATCGTGGATCTGGTGCCGGCAGGGCAGGGCGGCCGCAGAGCTGATGGATGCCTGTTATTTGCCGCTATCGAGGATACGGATGGCAATACGGTGAACTTTTTTATCAATCCCGATACCTATGTGGTGGATTTTACTACGTTGTCAGTGGGAATGATGGCAACCTTCTGGTATCGCAACGATGCGCCCATGCCCCTGATCTATCCGCCTCAGTATACGGCAGTGGTAGTGGCTGAAGAGAGAAGCGAGCGGTATGTGGATGTGAGCTATTATAACAATTCCCTGGTCAATGAGGAGCAGACATTGCAGCTGAATCTGGATGGCACAGTGGATGTGCGTACCGTGAACAACCAGTATTTCCAGGCGAGTCCCGCGAACCATAATCTGGTGGTCATCTATTCCTCTTCCACGAGAAGCATTCCTGCCCAGACCACGCCGTCTACAGTGGTGGTACTGTGTGACAGAAGCTGTGGTTAGGCAGACAAAAGAGGACAGTTGTAGTCCATAGACCTATTGAGATTTTTGCAAAAATGTTATACCATAAAACAATCCCCCATAGAATGATGTCGGGGGCAAAAGCCCCCGACTTTGATGCCTACGGATTGTTCCGTGCTGCGCACTCCCACAATCCGCCCCAATATTCGCATATCGTGGGATTATCATCCCACTTTTATGCTCATATCGGGGCGGGTCCCAAGGTCTTTCGCCCACATATGAGCAAGCTCATGTGGGCTTAGACCTTTTGACCCTGGCATCATAGAATATACCCATGGCTGTCTGTGCGCAGTGCAGGCAGTCTGTAAGGGGGAGATTACTTATGATCTGGCAGGACGAAAGAGAAAAGAGGACATTATGGGTAAGAAAAAGCAGATGCGTTCTGAAGTAAAAGGGAATGTGAAAAACAGTATAGGAAGAATTGCGTTTGCAGCATTGGCTGTGCTCTTACAGATCGGCTGGATACTGATATTGATGATCAAACTGTATCAGTATTCTTCAGTGATCTCTCTGCTGACCAGCCTGTTTGCGCTGGTAGTGGCGCTCAGGATTTATGGGAAACATACCAATGCCGCATTTAAGATGCCCTGGATCATTGTAATATTGGCATTTCCTGTGTTCGGTCTGTGTATTTACGGATTGTTCGGACATAAAGAGGCTATGCATAAAATCATCCGGAAATTTGAGGATGTGGATGCACAACTGATTCCTCTGAATGTTCAGGATGAGACAATATTGCAGCAGCTGGAGCAGGAAGATCCTCTGCTGGCAAATCAATGCCATTATATCTGGAAGTATGGTAATTATCCGGTGTATGATACGACAACTGTGAAATTCTATCCGGAAGCTTATCTGGGATACGAGGAACAGCTTAAGGAGCTGGAGAAGGCAAAACATTTTATATTCCTGGAATATCATGCCATAGAGGAGGCGGAGGCTTTTGCACGGCTGAAGGATGTATTGGCAAGAAAGGCTGCCGAGGGCGTGGAAGTCCGTATTCTGTACGACGATGTGGGCTGTATCGGCTTTCTGGATAAAAGCTTTATAGACCGTATGAATGCCATCGGTGTACAGTGCCGGGTATTTAACTACGTAGTGCCTTTTTTAAATATTTTCATGAATAACCGCGATCATCGTAAGATCATGGTTATCGATGGAAAAGTAGGATTTACCGGTGGATATAACCTGGCGGACGAGTATTTCAATATCACGCATCCTTACGGTTACTGGAAGGATACCGGAGTGAAGCTGACCGGCAGAGCGGTACAGAATTTTACCATGATGTTCTTGGAAATGTGGAATGTTATGGGACAGGCGGACACGGATTATGAAAAGTATCTGAAGGCGTCGCAGGAAGGTGTGGAAGACGGAAATGTGCAGAAGGCGTCCGGCTATGTACAGCCCTATGCGGATTCTCCACTGGACGGAGAGCCGGTGGGTGAGAATGTCTACCTGAACCTGATCAAGACGGCAAAGAAACGCCTCTATGTGGCAACTCCTTATCTGATCATCAGTGATGAGATGACGAGAGAGCTTGGGCTGGCAGCCAAACGTGGCGTGGATGTGCGCGTATTTACCCCCGGCATTCCGGATAAAAAAATCATATACGGTGTGACCAGATCCTATTATTCCGGACTGGTGCGCCAGGGCGTGCGGGTCTATGAATATACCCCGGGCTTTTTGCATGCGAAGCAGATGCTGTGTGATGAGGATACGGCGACCGTCGGTACCATCAATATGGATTACCGAAGCCTGTATCACCATTTTGAAAACGGTGTGTGGATGCACGGCTGTGATGCCATCCGGGATATTGAGGCGGATTTTGATAAGCTGATACAGGATAGTGAGGAAGTCACCGATAAATACCGGGATGGAAGGAAAAATATGGCAGTGAGAGGCTGGCAGTGTATCATGCGGCTGATCGCGCCGTTGCTGTAACAGACATCATAACGGAAAGCTGGAGATTACGATGAAAATACTGGTCAGTGCCTGTCTGCTGGGCGAAAACTGTAAATATAACGGGAAAAATAATTACAGCGAGCGTGTGGCAAAATATCTGGAGGGGCATGAGGTGATCCCGGTATGTCCTGAGGTGCTGGGAGGACTTCCGACCCCGAGGGATCCGTCGGAGATCGTGAGCGGCGAGGTCATAAACTGTAAAGGCGTAAATGTGGACAGGCAGTTTCGGGAAGGCGCAGAGGTGGCTCTGCGGATTGCAAAAGAGAATGGCATCGATCTGGCAATCTTACAGTCACGAAGTCCCAGCTGCGGCGTAAAGCAGATTTATGATGGAAGCTTTACCGGTAAACTCATCCCCGGACAGGGAGTATTTGCACAATTGCTGGAAAAGAACGGCTTCCGGGTGATGGACTGTGAGGAAATATAATGGCAAAAATATTATTGTTTGGCGTGAGTACACAAAAAGACCGGGCTGTGCGTGTGGCAGCGGAGAAAATAGGTGTGGATGTGACGGCGGTGAACCGCAGGGACTATGGACAGAAGATCGGAACACTGGCGGAAATCAGCGGTTTTCATAAGAATGGAAAAATATATAACGGTCCTGATTTTGCAATGGAAATGCTGGTGTTTTCCGGAATGGATTCGCAACAGGTGGATGCATTCCTGGCAGAATATAAGGCAACCGGCTTACCACCGGTTGCCCTGAAGGCGATTGTGACACCGTATAATGTCTCATGGACAGCGGATGCGTTGCTTCGCGAGCTGATGAAGGAACACATTCAGCTTGGAGGATAGGGAATAAAGAAAATTACAGCTTGTGGTATTCCGGGCTGCGTTTTTCATAGATCGTATAATATTTGAATCCGCACAGCTGCAGAATCTCGGAGGCCAGATCCAGATAGGATCCTACATCATGTGCTTTGTGGGCATCACTGCCAACGGTAATGATCTCGCCGCCCAGTTCGTGATAGCGGCGGAGAACATCGGTACAGGGATGAGGCTGTCTGAGACCATAGCGGAAGCTTCCGGTATTCAATTCCAGGCCCTTGCCACTGTGAACCAACAGTTCCAGGATCGGATCAATGGCATCCTTATATTTATCGTAGGAGTAATTTTTGTCCTTGGAAGGCGCCACACGGACGATATAATCCAAGTGTCCCAAGACGTCATAATCGTCATGGCATTTCAGATTTTCTAGCGTCTCTGCAAAATAAGCACGGATGGCTTCCGCCTCGGAGGAAAACTTCTCAAAATATTCGGGGTAATAGGGATCCATTCCCCGGCACAGGTGGGTAGAGCCAATGACGAAATCAAAATCATAGGCGGAAGTAAAATCTTCGTCTTGGTCGGCCAGATGCGGCTGCAAGCCTAATTCCACACCGAAGAGAACCCTCATTTTCCCTTCGTATTTGGCGCGGCAGCGGAGGATGTCATACAAATAAGAATCTGTATTCAGCAAAAAGATACTGCCGGGACCTTCCTCAGTGCGTGGATAATCAAAATCGTTATGCTCGGTGAAACACATGGTTTCCAGTCCAAGAGAGATCCCTTTATCGATCATCTCCGGCATGGGAGCCTGGGCATCTCCGGAAAAAGAAGAGTGAAGATGACAATCTGCTTTGATAGACATATTTTTTATCCTTTCTGGTTATCATTCTGTTGTAAGTCATTTACAGGGTACAGTATAGCAAAAAACGGAGCAAAAATCATACCATTTCTAAACAAACTGTAAAATTTACCACAAAATCACAAATATTTTGCATTTACATCTTGAATTATAAAGAGGAATTAGGTAAAATGAATTTGCTGATAAAATTTTGACAATCTGTGAATCACAGTAAGTCAAAAGATATAAAATTAATATTTTAGGAGGAAACTAAAATGGCAGTAAGAGTAGCAATTAATGGTTTCGGCCGTATTGGTCGTCTTGCATTCAGACAGATGTTCGATGCAGAAGGATATGAAGTAGTAGCAATCAACGATTTAACCAGCCCTAAGATGCTGGCACATCTGTTGAAGTATGATTCTTCTCAGGGTGTTTACAAGTATGCAAGCACCGTTGAGGCTGGCGAGGACAGCATCACCGTTAACGGCAAGACCATCACCATCTACAAAGAGGCTGACGCAAGCAAGCTTCCCTGGGGTGAATTAAAGGTTGATGTAGTTCTGGAGTGTACCGGATTCTACACCTCTAAGGAGAAGGCTTCCGCACATATCACTGCCGGTGCCCGTAAAGTTGTTATTTCTGCTCCCGCAGGTAACGACCTTCCTACCATCGTATACAATGTTAACCACAAGACCCTGAAGCCCGAAGATACCGTTATCTCCGCAGCTTCCTGCACCACCAACTGCTTAGCACCTATGGCTAAGGCTCTGAACGATTGCAGACCTATCATGAGCGGTATCATGACCACTGTTCACGCTTATACCGGTGACCAGATGATCCTTGACGGACCTCAGAGAAAGGGCGATCTGAGAAGAAGCCGTGCAGGCGCTTGCAACATCGTTCCCAACTCTACCGGTGCAGCTAAGGCAATCGGTCTGGTAATTCCCGAACTGAACGGCAAGCTGATCGGCTCCGCTCAGCGTGTTCCGACCCCTACCGGTTCTACCACCATTCTGGTAGCAGTAGTTAAGGGCGCTGTAACCAAGGAAGAGATCAACGCAGCAATGAAGGCTGCTTCTACCGAGTCCTTCGGTTACAACACCGATGAGATCGTATCTTCCGATATCGTAGGCAGCACCTACGGTTCCATCTTTGATGCAACTCAGACCATGGTTGCTCCTATGGAAGATGGCAATACTCAGGTACAGGTTGTATCCTGGTATGATAACGAGAACAGCTACACCTCTCAGATGGTTCGTACCATCAAGTACTTCAGCGAGTTAGCATAAGCCGACAGGCGTTAACGCGTAAAGACCTATCAGGGTCCGGTCTTACAAGGACCGGGCCCTTTTTAGATACTAAAATAATTGGAGGTTAATACCATGGGATTAAATAAGAAATCTGTAGATGACATTAACGCAAAGGGAAAGAGAGTCCTGGTAAGATGCGACTTTAACGTTCCCTTAAAGAACGGTGAGATCACTGACGATACCCGTATCGTTGCAGCTCTGCCTACCATCAAGAAGCTGATAGGCGATGGCGGCAAGGTAATTCTTTGCTCTCATCTGGGTAAGGTAAAGAATGGCCCCAACGAAGGCGAATCTCTGGCACCTGTTGCCAAGAGACTGTCCGAGAAGCTGGGCAAAGAGGTTACTTTCGTAGCTGACTACAATGTAACCGGCGAAGCAGCTACCAAGGCTGTTGAGAACATGAAGGAAGGCGACGTTGTTCTGCTTCAGAATACCCGTTTCCGTGGCGCAGAAGAGACCAAGAACGGTGAGAAATTCAGCAAAGAACTGGCTGACCTGGCTGATCTGTATGTATGTGATGCATTCGGCTCTTCTCACAGAGCACATGCTTCCGTAGCAGGTGTTACCAAGTTCATCACCGCTAAGGGTGGTCAGAACGTAGTAGGTTACCTGATGGAGAAGGAGATCAACTTCTTAGGTAAGGCTGTAGAAGATCCCGTAAGACCTTTCGTAGCTATTCTGGGCGGTGCAAAGGTTGCAGACAAGCTGAACGTTATCTCCAACCTGTTAGAGAAGTGTGATACCCTGATCATCGGTGGTGGTATGGCTTACACCTTCTTAAAGGCAAAGGGATATGAAATCGGTAAGTCTCTGGTAGATGATACCAAGATCGACTACTGTAAGGAAATGATGGAAAAGGCTGAGAAGCTGGGCAAGAAGCTGTTACTGCCTGTTGATTCCGTAACCATCGCTGATTTCCCTAACCCGATCGATGCTCCTGTTGAGGTTCAGGTATATGATGTTACCAACATGCCCGCAGACAGAGAGGGATGCGATATCGGACCCAAGACCGCAGCTCTGTATGCTGAGGCTGTTAAGACTGCTAAGACCGTTGTATGGAACGGACCTATGGGCGTATTCGAGAATCCTACCCTGGCAGCAGGTACCATCGCTGTAGCTAAGGCTCTGGCTGAGACCGATGCAACTACCATTATCGGTGGTGGTGACTCTGCAGCAGCTGTTAACCAGCTTGGTTTCGCTGACAAGATGAGCCACATCTCTACCGGTGGCGGAGCTTCCCTGGAGTTCCTGGAAGGCAAAGAGCTTCCCGGCGTGGCAGCAGCAGACGACAAATAAATAGAAATAATAAAGCTTTCCCACGGAATGTATTCGAACCTGCCTGCAGGCACAGATGCATCCTGTGGGAAACACAATATAAGAAAAGAAGAGGTGTATGATTATGGCAAGAAAGAAGATCATTGCCGGCAACTGGAAGATGAATATGACTCCCAGCCAGGCAGTAGAGCTGATCAATACATTAAAGCCCCTCGTAGCAAATGATGAAGTAGACGTACTTCTGTGCGTTCCCGCAATCGACATCATTCCCGCTATGGAGGCAGCAAAGGGTTCCAATATCATGATTGGTGCGGAGAATATGTATTTCGAGGAGAAGGGTGCTTTCACCGGCGAGATTTCTCCCGCAATGCTGGATGATGCAGGCGTGAAGTATGTGATCATCGGACACTCCGAGAGAAGAGAGTACTTTGCAGAGACCGACGAGACCGTGAATAAGAAGGTTCTCAAGGCTTTCGAGCATGGCATTACTCCCATCATCTGCTGTGGTGAGACTCTGACGCAGAGAGAGCAGGGTGTTACCATCGACTTCATCCGTCAGCAGATCAAGATCGCATTCCTGAACGTAACTGCTGCACAGGCAGCAACGGCTGTCATCGCATACGAGCCTATCTGGGCTATCGGTACTGGCAAGGTAGCTACTACCGAGCAGGCACAGGAAGTATGTAAGGCAATCCGTGAGTGCATCGCTGAGATCTATGATGATGCAACCGCAGCAGCTATCCGTATCCAGTACGGCGGATCCGTATCTGCTTCCAGCGCTCCCGAGCTGTTTGCACAGGCAGACATCGACGGTGGTCTGGTAGGCGGCGCTTCCCTGAAGGCTGACTTCGGACAGATCGTCTGCTACAATAAATAACAGATTCTTTCAAAAGAGTCACAGGACCCGTGATGGTGGATTCCATTACGGGTCTTTTATTATACCGCAACCTGCCGCGGCGCCGAGATGGCGGGTATCGGAGATATCACCGGTACACTGGAACCCGGCAAATGCGCGGATATGATCGTGGTGGAGAAGAATCCGTTAGAAGATCTACTGGTGCTTCGAAATGTGGATATGGTCATCGTACAGGGAAAAGTGATCCGTGCTCCCAAGGTGAAGAAAAAGCAGATCGTAGAGACGGAGCTGGACAAATTTCTGAATTAGAATGGAACGGCAATGTCTGTTTCCGTAGAATAGAATTGTATTCTGATGCGTGAATATTGTATAATAAAAACTATGCAGGACAGGAAATCTCCGCTGCATAGTTTTTATTTTTGACAGATTATGGGAAATTATAGGAAAAAGAAAATGACATTTGAAAAATTAGAAAAAAACCTCATGGATGTGGTTCTGGAGGAACAGGCAAAATTAGGCTTCCGCAGAGAGAAGATCCGCCTGTATTATCCGTTATCTACACTGAATCACTTGCTGGGTACACAGGATACGGCGGAACAGATGGAAGTTACACTGGCAGGACAGCCGGAGAGCATGACAATAAAGCTTGGAAAACTGGCTGTGAGCCGTAAGGGAGACCGTTTCTGCCTCTGTATTCCGGAGGAAGGCAGTACTTATGTCCATGAGCATTTTGCAGAGAAGGGATTCATCTATGAACTGATCCGCCTGATCGGGCAGCATGACTGTAAGATGGAGGATATCCGACAGTTATTTTTGCGGTACAGTGAGAATATTTATGTGGAAGAGATGCGGGGCGAGGACTTTGATGTCATGATCCGTTTCCCGGAGGAAATGGGAGATCCCTACTGTTATTGTTTTCGGGATGAAGGGTGCCATGTGATCTATCACCGATTCCTGCTGGAGGATTACGCAGACCTGATGAAAGCATGAGACAATCATGGTAAACGAACGATAAGAAAAGATTATGTGTATTTTACGATATGGAAATACGATGGAATCTATGGTAGGATAAAAAAGGTTCTACGAAGAAAAATGTCGTAAAAGGCAGAAGGCGAGGGGTAAAATGATCTTTAGATGTAAAAACTGCGGCGGTAATGTAGTTTACAGCCCGGAGAGAAAGAAGATGTTCTGTCCTTTCTGTGAGAGTGAGGACAGCGAAGAACGCGAGGACGGCGTGATCGAGACAAGCGGTGAGGAAAACGGCACTGCGGAAGGAACGGTCCAGGCAGCGGGAGCCGGACAGCCGGTCAGCAGAATGGCAGCAGCCGAGGGTGCTGCGCAGAAAAAGGTGACAAAGGTATGTCCCAACTGTGGTGGCGAGATTCCCATGACGGTAAACACCTCCGCTACACAGTGTCCTTATTGTGACAATTATGTGATCGTGGATGATCAGATTTCCGGGGCCTACACACCGCATATGCTGATTCCATTCCATATGGGCAAGGAAGTCTGCAAGAAGCTGATCCGTGATAAATTTGAGAAATGTATTTTTGCACCGACGGATTTTCTGTCGGAAGTAAGAATGAACGGTATTTACGGTGATTATGTACCGTTCTGGTTCTACGATTACAATACCAACTGCACGTTCCACGGTGAAGGTACCAAGGTGCGCAGCTGGACGACCGGCAATACACAGTATACCGAGACCTCATATTATGATATTGTCCGTGATATGGACATTGATTTTGTCAAGATTCCTGTGGATGCTTCCGTGGGAATGCCGGATGATGTCATGGATCTGATGGAGCCCTTTGATTACAAGGAACTGCAGGAGTTTAAGCCAGAATATCTGTCTGGATTTCATAGTGAACGCTACAATATGACTTCCGATCTGGTGGAGAGCCGTGCCAAAGCCAAGATGCAGGAGGATGCACAGAAGATGCTGCATGACAGCTATTCTGGATATTCCAGTGTCCGCAAAATGGGAGAAAACATCAACGTGACGGACAGTTCTGTAAGTTATGGTCTCCTGCCAGTATGGAAGTATGACTATAGCTACAAAGGCAAAGAATATCCTTTCTATGTAAACGGACAGACCGGTAAACTGGTAGGTACTGCACCGATTTCCAAAGCAAAGGTGTGGGCTTATGCGGGAACACTTGGTGTGACACTGGCGGCAATTCTATGCATGGTGAATGCAATCGCCAGTCTGGTGTAGAGATTATGAGGGAAGGATAACGGGACAATGGAAAAAGATATTAAGAAAGAAGCACTGAGACAGTACCTGAAATATTTTAAGGTATGGTTCATCATTGCCGGAGTGCTGGCGGTTATTACCATCGGAGCGGCAGTCGTTCATCTGCTTACACCGAAGACTGTCCGGGGCAACAGCCAGGATCCCACAGAGCGTGTGTTTGACTATGCGGATATGCTGACAGACGAAGAGGAGCAGAGCCTGCGGGAATATATAGCAGAGTGTGAGGAAAAGATCCAGGCGGACATCGTGATCGTAACGATCTCCGAATCCGTAGAGTATGATTTGCAAAATCCGGGTCTTGCGGAGGCATTTCATGCGAAGGAAGTCGGCAGTACCGACTGGAGTACAGCCATGAGAGATCTGGCGGATAACTTCTATGATTACAACAATTTCGGTTATGACAAGGTACACGGCAACGGAGTTCTGCTGCTGGACAATGCCTATGAAGGACAAAAGGGAAGCTGGCTGTCTACCTGTGGAAATGTCTATGATTATTTTGGCGATTACGAGATCGACCAGGCCCTGTACGCAGTGGATGATTACATAGACGAAAGCCCCTACAAAGCGTATAAGAATTGTATCAGTTATGTGACCAGGACCATGGAGGAAAGTAAGGAAAGTATGCCGATGACCTTTTCTCCCTGGATCCTGACAGGTCTTGTCGTTGCACTGATCTATGCCGCAGTGAACCTGCATCAGAGCAAAGCAAAGGATACTACTACGGTCAATCAGTATCTTGATGGCAAAAAGCCCAAGATCAACAATACCAGAGACCAGTATCTGCGTAAGAACGTGGTGACCCGCAGGATCGAGACCAGCAGTAGCAGTAGCGGACACAGCGGCGGACACAGCGGCGGTCACGGAGGAAGTCATCGGAGCAGCAGCGGTGTCAGCCATGGCGGCGGTGGCCATAGAAGATAAAATAACAAGTTCCATTCCTGGAACAAGAGATCCGGCGTATCGGGTGCAGACAGACACTCATACGCCGGTTTTTTCGTTTTACGGAGGAAGGAGCGACGGCGGGAAACAGTAGTGGAAAAATTTTCCATGGGTTGACAGGAAGCCTGCAGACAGGTATAATCAGACTTGTGATGTAACAATTCTGTAATATATTTGTAAAAGGATTTTAAAGAAGAATTTATGATAAAACATACAAGAGAAAAACAAGTAAAGATCGTAGCCACCGGCCTGGCATTGTGTATGCTGGCGGCACCGCTTTCCGCTTCCGCTGCAGAAAGCAGTGTCCTCATGGCATCCGGCGGTGTGGCTTCTGTCCTGGAGACGGAGCGTACACTGGAGGAATACATCCAGATCGCACAGGATGCCCAGGGAGCTTCCTGGGGCTATACCAATATCGGTGTGGCCAATGTGGAATCCGGTAATCTGAATGTGAGAGCGGTATCTTCCACAGACGGTAAGCTGGTAGGTAAGCTTCCCAAGGATGCGGCCTGTGAAGTGGTCGAGACCGTAGATGACTGGGCACATATCAAGTCCGGTGAAGTGGAAGGTTATGTCAGCAAGGAATTCCTGCTGACTGGACCGGAAGCCAGAATCCGAGCCATGGAACTGGTTCATACGGTAGCCATTGCCAATACCGATGGCCTGAATGTACGTCAGGAGCCCAATACCACCAGTGAGATCGTGACTCAGGTGGGACAGGGAGAAGAGATGGAGTATGTGGAGACCGGTTCCGACGGCTGGGTGAAGATTTCTATTGATGGCGAGGATGCTTATGTATCCCAAGATTATGTCACAGTGGAAGAAAAGCTGGATACCGCCATCACCATGACAGAGCTTCTCTACGGACAGGGGGTATCCGATGTCCGCGTAGATCTGGTAGAATATGCAAAACAGTTCGTAGGTAACCCTTATGTCTGGGGAGGCACCAGCCTTACCAAGGGTGCGGACTGCTCCGGTTTCGTTCTCAGCGTATTCAAGAAATACGGCATTACCCTGAGCCATTCCTCCAGAGCACAGGCCAATGAGGGCACCAAGATCAGTGCATCCGAGCTAAAGCCCGGTGATCTGGTATTCTATGGTAACGGCAAGGGTAATATTAATCACGTAGCTATTTATATCGGTGGAGGACAGGTAATTCACGCCAGCAGCCCGAAGACCGGTATCAAGATCAGCAGCTATAAGTATCGTACACCTGTGAAATGTGTCCGTGTCATTCACGACTGATAAAAAGCATTGCTTTCGCAAAAGGGCGGGGCAATGCTTTTTTGCATTCGGAGACATGCGAGTGCCTTTTCTTTTACAATTGCGTTTCACGGGGAACTATGATACTATTTTTGTATATATCGGCGGTCCCTGAACGAAAAAAAGGGGCTTCGTACAGAGACGAAAATGGGTGAGGAATATGCGGAAAGTAGCTTTGATCACCGACGGCTGGAGAAGGTTGTTTACCTATGCCTGGCCGGCAGGTATTTTACAGAGAATAAAAGAAACGAACGAAGAGGTAAATCTATATATTTTCAATAGTACCGGCAACTGGAACAGAGATGCCGGATATAACAGGGCAGAATATAATATTTTTAACCTTCCGGATCTGTCGGAGTTCGACGGTATTCTTCTGGAACTGAATAATATCAGTTCCCCGGCAGTGCTGGCGGAAGTAATACACAAGGCGAAGCAGTCGCGCCTTCCGGTAGTCTCCATTGCCAACGAGCTGGAAGACTTTCATTATGTGGGCATTGACAATTATTCTGCTATGAAGCAGGTGATCACACATATGCATGAGGTGCATGACTGCAAAAAATTCTGGCTGCTGGTGGGGGCTAACAGCAATTATGAGAGCAGCTGCCGACTGCAGGGAATGCTTGACTATGCCAAAGAACACAAGATCAAAATAGATAAGAATGACATCTGGTACGGTTCCTTTGACTACAAGAGCGGACTGGAAGGCTACAGGCATCTGTGGGACACCCACAAAGAGCTGCCGGATGCCATTATCTGTATCAATGATAATGTGGCGGTAGCGGTATGCGAAGCAGCGGCCCAGATGGGATTTACGGCACCGAAGGATTTCCGGATCACAGGTTTTGACAACTTCGACAAGGCCGGATTTTACACGCCGAGTATTACCACTGTGGGACATATCAGAGAGGAAGCTGCTTACAAGGGAATGGATATCCTTCTGAAAATCTGGGCAGGAGAAAGCGTCCCCCGGTATAACTTCACCAATACCGAGATGCTGTGGCAGGAGAGCTGCGGCTGCGGCAAGGGGAGCAGCAGGGATGCCAGGACCCATCTGAAGGATCAGATCATGTACAGCGTGGAAAGTGAGGAATTCGACGAGGAAGTCCTGTCTATGGAGGCAGAGATGATGCAGTGCAATACCGTAGAAGAAATGATGTACTGCATTCCCCAGTGCATTCCGTCCCTGAAATGCGATGCCATGTATCTGGTGCTGGATGATCACCTCAATGCCTATAAAAAAGAAACGGAGAAGAGTATTCATCTGGATGCCACCCCTTCGGACGAGGGATTTTCCCTGCATGGTTATCCGAGACAGATGCAGATGACCTTTGCCTACGAGAGGGACCAGAGACTGGATCTGGACAGACAGGAAGTGGATGGCATCTTCCCGACCTTCGATTATCCGAAGCCGGGACAGAACTTTTTGTTCCTGCCGTTACATTTCGGAGAGCGTACCGTTGGCTATGTAGCTATCCGTAATGCGGTATACATGATGGAAAAACAGTACTTGTTCCAGATCATGAATGCGTTGACCCGTTCCATGGAGAACCTTCATAAAAAAGAAATGCTGGCTTATATGAACCGTAAGCTGTCTTCCCTGTATATCATGGATACGCTGACCGGTATGTATAACCGCATGGGGTACCAGCAGCTGGGAGAGGAGTCCTTCCGCGTTTCCAGACTGAATAACCGCAAACTGCTGATTCTGTTCGTGGATCTGGATCGTCTGAAATACATCAATGACACTTTTGGACATGAGTACGGAGATATGGCCATCTGTGCCGCGGCGAGAGCCCTGATGCAGTGCAGCAGCCGGGATGCCGTACCGGCCAGAACCGGCGGGGATGAATTCGTGCTGATCCAGACTTACCAGTCCGATGAGGTTTCCAGAGAGCTGGTGCTGCGCATCCGCAGAACACTGGAGGCGGAGGGGAAAGCCCAGAAGCTTCCGTTCCCGCTGTCCATGAGTATCGGTACCGTGGTGACGGATCCGGAATCCGAGCAGACCTTTGCAGATTATGTAAAAATTGCAGACAGCCGGATGTACGAGGAAAAGGTGCAGAAACGGGTCACAAGAAAATAGAAAAATATATTTACAACCGATAGAAACTATGATATATTGAAACAGTATGATTAGCCGATGCCCAGATTACGGACACTCCGACCTTAGTCTTGGTATCTGGCGTTTAAAAAACAGGAGGAAAAAGAAATGATTTCTAAGGAAAAGAAAACAGCCATCATGAACGAGTATGCAAGAACCCCCGGTGACACCGGTTCACCTGAGGTACAGGTAGCGGTCCTGACTGCAAGAATCCAGGAGCTTACCGAGCATCTGAAGGAGAACCCCAAGGATCATCATTCTCGTCGTGGTATGCTGAAGATGGTAGGTCAGAGACGTGGTCTTCTGGAGTACCTGAAGAAGAAGGATATCGAGAGATATCGTGCATTAATCGAGAAGCTTGGCTTAAGAAAATAATGCTGACTGGTGAGCGGGGTCTGCCGATTACATCGGCGCTCCGCTTCTCTTGTTTCTCATTACATGCATATGCACGGTGAAAATCTAATTCACCGCGCCTGAAAAGGTAACACACGGGATGGAAGTGAGCCCCGAGACCGCTGAAAAGATTATGTTGCGGATCATGGGAGCAACATGGAATTTTCAGTAGTTTCGGTAATCCTCCAGCCCGTAGAATAATAATTCATATCGTAGCGTGGCACCAAAGATAACAGTCACAGTACGATGGATAGGAGGAATTTATGTATCAAAGTTACAAGATGGATCTTGCAGGCAGACCTCTGGTGGTTGATATCAACCGTGTAGGTAAGCAGGCAAACGGATGTGCATTCATGCACTATGGTGATACCACTGTTCTCTGTACCGCAACCGCTTCCGAGAAGCCCAGAGACGGTATCGATTTCTTCCCTCTGAGTGTAGAGTATGAAGAGAAGATGTACGCTGTGGGTAAGATCCCCGGCGGTTTCAACAAGAGAGAAGGCAAGGCAAGTGAGAATGCTATTCTGACCAGCCGTGTCATCGACAGACCCATGCGTCCCCTGTTCCCCAAGGATTACCGTAATGATGTAACCCTGAACAACATGGTAATGAGCGTGGATCCCGAGTGTCGTCCGGAGTTGGTGGCTATGATCGGTGCAGCTATCGCTACCTGCATTTCCGATATTCCTTTCGATGGCCCCTGCGCTATGACCCAGGTAGGCATGATCGATGGCGAGTTCATCATCAATCCCAGCCAGGAGCAGTGGAAGAAAGGTGATCTGAACCTGACCGTTGCTTCCACCAGAGAAAAGGTGATCATGATCGAGGCAGGAGCGAACGAGATTCCTGAAGCAACCATGATCGAAGCAATTTATAAGGCTCACGAAGTGAACCAGACCATCATTGCTTTCATCGACAAGATTGTAGCAGAAGTAGGCAAGAAGAAGCATGAGTACACCAGCTGTGCAGTGCCCGCTGAAATGTTCGAGGAGATGAAGAAGATCGTATCTCCCGCTGAGATGGAAGAAGCTGTATTCACCGATGATAAGCAGACCCGTGAGGAGAATATCCGTGTGATCACCGACAAGCTGACCGAGGCTTTCGCTGAGAACGAAGAGTGGCTGGCTATCTTAGGTGAGGCAGTATACCAGTATGAGAAGAAGACCGTTCGTAAGATGATCCTGAAAGATCACAAGCGTCCCGATGGACGTGCAATCACCCAGATCCGTCCTCTGGCAGCAGAAGTAGACATCATCCCCCGTGTACATGGTTCCGCTATGTTCACCCGTGGACAGACCCAGATCTGTAACGTATGTACTCTGGCACCTCTGTCCGAGCAGCAGAAGATCGATGGCCTGGATGAGAACGAAGTAAGCAAGAGATATATGCATCACTATAACTTCCCTTCCTATTCCGTAGGTGAGACCAAGCCTTCCCGCGGACCCGGAAGACGTGAGATCGGTCACGGCGCTCTGGCTGAGAGAGCCCTGATCCCCGTACTGCCCAGTGAGGACGAGTTCCCTTATGCAATTCGTACCGTATCTGAGACTTTTGAATCCAACGGATCTACCTCCATGGCATCCACCTGTGCTTCCTGCATGTCCCTGATGGCAGCAGGCGTACCCATCAAGAAGATGGTAGCAGGTATTTCCTGTGGTCTGGTAACCGGCGAGACCGATGACGATTTCGTTCTGCTGACCGATATCCAGGGACTGGAAGACTTCTTCGGAGATATGGACTTTAAGGTAACCGGTACTACCGAAGGTATTACCGCGATCCAGATGGATATTAAGATCCACGGTCTGACCAGACCTATCGTAGAAGGCGCTATTGCAAGATGCCGTGATGCAAGACTGTTCATCATGGATACCTGCATGAAGCCCGCTATCTCTGCTCCCAGAACAGAGGTTGGCAAGTACGCTCCCAAGATCATCTCCATTCAGATCGATCCCGACAGAATCGGTGATGTAGTAGGACAGCGTGGTAAGACCATCAATGAGATCATTGCCCGTACCGGTGTGAAGATCGATATCACCGATGATGGTAAGGTATCTATCTGCGGTACTGACAAGGAAATGATGGATAAGGCTCTGGAGATGGTGAAGATCATCACCACCGATTTCGAAGAGGGCCAGATCTTCAAGGGTAAGGTAGTCAGCATCAAGGAGTTCGGTGCATTCATCGAGTTCGCACCCGGCAAGGAAGGCATGGTACACATCTCCAAGATCGCCAAGGAGAGAATCAACCGTGTAGAAGATGTTCTGACTCTGGGCGATGTAGTGACTGTAGTATGCCTGGGTAAGGATAAGATGGGCAGAATCAGCTTCTCCATGAAGGATGTAGCACAGCAGTAAGCTGTAAGAACGCAAGGCATAAGAATATAAGATATAAAATAAGAAAGGATCACTGCATAGTGTACTGTGCAGAGGTCCTTTTTTGTGTATACGATGAGCCAGGTACAGATTTGTGCTTGCACAAGAATCGGTATTTGGCAAATGTACACCATCGAGCTTTTAAGCGAGATGGTGTATAAAGTATATGAAACGGGCGGAAGACAGTCAGCCGGATCTGCCTGGAATGAGGCAGCAAGAAGTGACATTTGAAAAAGGGCACAAAAAAAGCACCTACATGACGGTATAGGCGCTTTTGTATGTCTTAAATTCTGTACCAGTGCAAGAAAAATTAAGCCATTCCGTTGACAGCTTTGCTCAGACGGGAAACCTTTCTTGCAGCGTTGTTCTTGTGGTAAACGCCCTTAGAAGTAGCCATCTCGATGGTCTTGGTAGCAGCGGTTAATTCAGCCTTAGCTGCTTCCTTGTCACCGGTTTCGATTGCAGCGTATACCTTCTTGATAGCGGTCTTAACGCCGGATCTGATAGCTTTGTTTCTGTCAGCTCTTGTGCGGGATACTAAAATTCTCTTTTTTGCAGATTTAATGTTAGCCAAGTCGTACACCTCCATAATGTATACAATAAAATTATAATTTACAAGAAATGTTTCACTTTAGCCAGACACGGAAGACTAACGTAAACATACTATTGTAGTTTAGACAATCTGGGAGCTTTTGTCAATACATATTTTGCGGATTTTTGTAAAAAATGTATTGATAAGAAAGGCAGACAGAGGGTGAAAAAATGGAAACTTTTCAGATCAGAACAGACCTGGCTCTGGAGGCAAGAGAAAGTGTCAATGAAGAGGAAAGCAAACTGCGGGGTGTGTCGGTGGACGAGCACTATGAGGAAGAGACGGATATCCGCATTACCAAGGTGACCATCGATACGAAAAATGCGGAAAAAACACTGGGAAAGCCCATGGGTGTCTATGTGACCATGGAGGCGCCGGCCATGGTGGAACCGGATGACGATTACCACAGGGAGATCTCGGAGGCGTTAGCAGAGGAACTTTTGAAAATGATGCCCGGGGAAGCGGAGGAATTGTCGGTATTGATCGTGGGGCTGGGGAACCGGGAAGTGACGGCAGACGCTCTGGGACCGCAGGTGGTGGACAATCTGCTGATCACCAGACACGTGGTCAGAGCCTACGGCAAAGCAGCCTACAACTGTACCCGTATGAATCTGGTCAGCAGTATTGAGCCGGGGGTAATGGCGAAGACCGGTATGGAGACGGCAGAAATCATAAGCGGTGTGGTGAAGGAGACGCAACCGGATGTGCTGATCGTGGTGGATGCGCTGGCGGCCCGCAGCACCAGAAGATTGAACCGTACGATCCAGATCACCAATACCGGCATTCAGCCCGGCTCCGGCGTGGGCAATCACCGCAATGCCCTGACCGAAGAGACCCTGGGCGTACCGGTAATTGCCATCGGGATCCCCACGGTGGTGGATGCCGCCACGATTGTGGGAGATGCACTGGAGAAGCTGATGAGCGGGGAAAAGGAGTTCGATGCGGTCAAATATATGGGACAGCACCGCATGGCTTTTGCAGAACTGAACAATATGTATATGACCGGAAAGGATATCGATTCTGTGATCAAACGGGTCAGCTACACGGTCTCCGAGGGAATCAATATTGCCATGGAAAAAAACTGGGCGTAACTGCATATATATAGGGTAACAGTTCATGAGTTGAGCACCGGATTACGAGCAAAGGTAGTCACGAAGTGACGTAAGAGCAGGTCAAGGCGACTTTGTGACCGACGAGGGCTGAACTGTCGTAACAAAAAAAGTGCGGAAGGAGAGCGCGGACCGTGAAGAATCCGAAAAATACTGTCTGGCGGATCGCACTGTTTTTGCTGACAGTTATCTGTGGGCTTTTGATGGCGGATCGGGGAGAAAATGAGTTTCCGGTATTTGCCTGTTCCGAAGCTTTGTCAGGAGAAAGCGGCAGTACCGGATTACTGCTGCAGCAGAATATGTGGGAAGTAGTACCGCTGTTAGGCTATGGTATTGTGGAGCAGCAGGGGACACAGAATCCGGAGGAGGATGAGACTACCTGCCGGACCCTGACCACCGAAGATCTGATCAGCGAAGAACTTCTCCTTCCGCAATCGGAGGAAACGCAGCAGACGGCCCTTATCCCGGAGAGTGTGGAGGCAACAGCCGGGACTGCATTGAGCAATTTTCGTCCGGCGGTACAACAGGTGCAGATTGACCGCACACAGCTTGCGGATTATGAGACACTGGTACGGAATTTTTATGCCATAGATGCCAATACCATGGCAGGCAGCGATCAGTTATCCGTGGAAAAACTGCTGGGAATGGATATGACGTTGCCACAGGAAGGTGACGGACCACAGATCCTGATCTATCACACCCATTCCCAGGAGGCTTTTGCGGATTCGGTTCCGGGAGATGTGAACACCGGTATCGTGGGAGTGGGAGAGTGTCTGACCAAGATCCTGACAGAACAATATGGTTACCGGGTGCTGCACCATACCGGTCAATATGATGTGGAGACCAGAGACAATGCGTATTCCCGGGCACTTCCGGCAGTGGAACAGATCCTTGCGGAGAATCCCTCTATCCAGGTGATCATCGATCTGCACCGGGATGAGGTGGCGGAAGAGACAAAGCTGGTGACGGATATTCAAGGGAGACCCACGGCAAGATTTATGTTCTTTAACGGTCTGAGCAGGACCCGCAAGACGGGAGATATTGACTACCTGGCCAACGAGAACCAGGAGGCCAATCTGGCATTTTCTTTTCAGATGCAGTTGAAGGCGGCGGAGTATTACCCGGGACTGACCCGCAGGATCTATCTGAAGGGCTACCGCTACAATATGCATCTGCGTCCCCGGACACTTCTGGTGGAACTGGGAGCCCAGAACAATACTGTGGAGGAGGCCATAAATGCCTGTGATCCTCTGGCACATATTCTGGATATGGTGCTTAAGGGAGAGTAGCGATACATAAAAGCAGGATAAGACAACGAATCGAAGTAAAATCATAGACAAGAATGCGGAATTTATGCTACAATCGTTAGATGCAAGAATATGTCAGGAAAGGACAGTAGTATGGCAGTAATAGATCAGAGCAAAATCCGCAATTTTTGTATTGTGGCACACATAGATCACGGCAAATCCACCCTGGCGGACCGTATCATTGAGAAGACCGGTCTGCTCACCAGCAGAGAGATGCAGGCACAGGTCCTGGACAATATGGACCTGGAGAGAGAGCGTGGCATTACCATCAAGGCACAGGCCGTGCGTACCGTATATAAAGCACAGGACGGAGAGGAATACATTTTCAACCTCATCGATACTCCGGGCCATGTGGATTTCAATTATGAGGTCAGCCGTTCTCTGGCGGCCTGCGACGGCGCCATTCTGGTGGTGGATGCGGCACAGGGCATTGAGGCACAGACACTGGCCAATGTCTATCTGGCACTGGATCATGATCTGGATGTTTTCCCGGTCATCAACAAGATCGATCTGCCCAGCGCAGATCCCCAGAGAGTCATTGAAGAGATCGAGGACGTCATCGGTATCGAGGCACAGGATGCTCCGCTGATCTCCGCGAAAAACGGCATCGGTATTGAGGAAGTCTTAGAGCAGATCGTGAAAAAGATCCCATCCCCCAAGGGGAATCCGGACAACCCTTTACAGGCATTGATCTTTGACTCTGTATATGATTCCTATAAGGGTGTTATCATTTTCTGCCGTGTCATGGAAGGCACAGTGAAAAAGGGTACCATGATCCGCATGATGGCTACCGGAGCGAAGGAAGAGGTCGTGGAGGTCGGTTATTTCGGAGCGGGACAGTTTATCCCCTGTGACGAGCTTTCTGCCGGAATGGTAGGCTACATCACGGCTTCCATCAAGAATGTAAAGGATACTGCAGTGGGTGATACCGTAACGGACGACAACAATCCCTGCGCAGAACCTCTGCCCGGTTATAAAAAGGTACAGTCCATGGTATATTGTGGATTATATCCCGCAGACGGTTCCAAGTACCCGGATCTGAGAGATGCGTTGGAGAAGTTACAGTTGAACGATGCGTCCCTGTTCTATGAACCGGAGACTTCTGTGGCACTGGGATTTGGCTTCCGGTGCGGATTTCTGGGACTGCTGCATCTGGAGATCATTCAGGAACGACTGGAGAGAGAATACAATCTGGATCTGGTGACTACCGCCCCCGGCGTTGTCTATAAGGTACACAAGACCAACGGGGAAGTGATCGAGCTGACCAATCCTTCCAACCTGCCGGATCCTTCGGAGATCGAATATATGGAAGAGCCGGTGGTAAATGCGGAGATCATGGTGACTTCCGAATTTATCGGTTCTATCATGGAACTGTGTCAGGAGCGCCGCGGCAAATACCTCGGCATGGAATACATCGAGGGTACCAGAGCGTTGTTGAAATACGAACTGCCCCTGAACGAGATCATTTATGATTTCTTTGATGCTTTAAAATCCCGTTCCCGTGGTTATGCATCTTTTGATTATGATCTGAAGGGTTACGAGAGATCGAATCTGGTGAAGCTGGATATTCTGATCAACCGCGAGGAAGTGGATGCCCTGTCCTTTATCGTCTGTGCTGATTCTGCTTACGAGAGAGGACGTAAGATGTGTGAAAAGCTGAAGGACGAGATTCCCAGACACCTCTTCGAGATTCCTATCCAGGCAGCCATCGGCGGCAAGGTCATTGCCAGAGAAACGGTAAAGGCCATGCGTAAGGATGTGCTGGCGAAATGTTACGGCGGTGATATTACCCGTAAGAAGAAGCTGTTGGAGAAGCAGAAAGAGGGTAAAAAGCGTATGCGTCAGTTCGGCAATGTAGAGATCCCGCAGAAGGCATTTATGAGTGTTCTGAAGCTGGATGATAAAAACTGATGAAGTAATTGAAGGAGCAATATGAATAAAAAGGAACTGGAATTATACATTCATATTCCCTTTTGCGTAAGAAAGTGCAGCTATTGTGATTTCCTGTCTGCCCCTGCCACGGAGCAGACAAGGGAAGCCTATATGGCTGCACTTTTTGCAGAGATCGGGGGAAGAGCAAAAGATTACAGTGACCGTACCGTGACCAGTATATTTATCGGAGGAGGTACGCCGTCGTTGTTGTCCGGGGAACAGATCGGGCAGTTGATGGACCGTATCGGAGAGCAGTTCGCAATGGCACAGGACGCAGAGATCACCATGGAGGTGAATCCGGGGACGGCCAGCGCAGAGAAACTTCGGAATTTTTACACGGCAGGAATCAACCGTCTCAGTATCGGTATGCAGTCTGCCCAGGCAGAAGAACTGAAAAATCTGGGCAGGATCCATGATTTTGAAGGTTTCTGCCAGGTGTACCGGGAGGCCGTGGAGGCAGGATTTACGAATATCAATGTGGATATCATGAGCGGACTGCCGGGACAGACGCTTGCAAGCTATCGGGACACGCTGGAAAAGGTGCTACACTTAGAACCCATGCCGCAGCATATCTCTGCCTACAGCCTGATCGTGGAGGAGGGAACCCCTTTTGCGGCCATGGCAGAGAGGGGAGAATTGCCCTTGCCGGAGGAAGAGACGGAGCGTGCCATGTATGAGGAGACCATAGAGGTGCTGGCAAAGTATGGGTTCCATCGGTATGAGATTTCCAACTATGCCAGGGATGGTTATGAATGCAGACATAATGTGGGCTATTGGATCCGCAGGGATTACCTGGGATTCGGTATCGGTGCGGCATCCCTTATCGATAATGTGCGGTTTCAGAACGAAAAGAGTCTGGGAGCTTATCTGGCACATCCGCTGGAAAGCAGGGAAGAGGAGCAGACACTGACGGTACAGGACCGGATGGAGGAGACCATGTTTCTGGGACTGCGGCTGACAAGAGGAGTATCCTGTGTGGATTTTGCAGAACAATACGGCAGGACTGTGGAGGAAGTCTACGGAGAAGTGATCGCACGGAATGTGGCGGATGGTCTTTTGACCGTTACGGAGAGGAAAGAGAATCAGAAAAAAGACCGGTTCCTGGCACTGACAAAGAGAGGGCTGGATCTGAGCAATTACGTGATGGCGCAGTTTTTATTCTGAGGAACGTGGGAGACTGACAGGCACTTGTGGACAGAAAATCACATAAACTATCATAAGCAACTGTCCACGGAGGGATTTTTTGAAGACCTTTCAGCAGCCATTAACCGCAGGAGAAGAAGCGTATTATATCCGCTTGCTTAGGGAAGGTACCGTGGAAGAATCCAGACAGGCCAGGGAGATCCTGGTGGAGAGGAATCTGCGCCTGGTGGCACACATTGCCAAAAAATACCAGAATGTTGAGGAGGACATGGAGGACCTGATCTCTATCGGATGTATCGGATTGATCAAAGCAGTGAATTCTTTTGACTCAGGAAAAGGAAGACTGGCTACCTATGCCTGCAGATGCATTGATAACGAACTTCTGATGATGCTGCGCAGCCGCAAAAAACTTTCCAGGGAAGTCTCCCTGTATGAACCTATCGGACAGGATAAGGAAGGAAATGCCATCCATCTGTTGGACGTGATCGAAGAGAAGCAGAAGGACGTGGTGGAGGATCTGGAACTTGACAGAAATATCAGGCGCCTGTTCCTGGCTCTGGACCACTGTCTTACGGAGCGGGAGTATCGGATTCTGGTGATGCGTTATGGGATCCTGGGCTGTAAAGAACACACACAGCAGGAGGTGGGAGATGTCCTCGGAATTTCCAGAAGCTATGTCTCACGCATGGAAAAAAGAGCATTGCATAAGCTGGCGGAGGCCCTGCGTGAGGACTAAACATCACCTTGTCAATTAAGGAACACTGTGATATATTTATTTCTATAAGTGACTAAAGATAAGGGGGGGACAGGGATGCATTTTGTAAGAACGGAAGACTTGAAGACGGGAATGCGTCTGGCAAGACCTGTTTATAATAAGAAGAGTATTCTTTTGTTTGACAGAAATTCCCTTTTGTCATTACAGGCAATAGAAAGTATTCGTAATTTCGGATTGATCGGTGTCTATGTACTGGAACCGGCAGAACCGCTTCCACCCCTGACTCAGGAGGACCTGGAGTTCGAACGGTTTCAGATTCAGGCGGTCAGTGCCATCGAAGAGGAACAGGATCGTATCCTGAAGACCAGAAAGCAGAACCGTACCCAGTCCATCGCAGATATGGTCATCCGCAATTACGGACACTTGGATGAGAAAATCAATTTCTACCAGAATCTGAGAAGCCGGGAGGATTATTTCTCCAGACATTCCCTGAACGTGGCAATACTCTGTGCCATGGTTACCCATGTGATGAATATCAGACGGGAAGAACAGTATCATACCGTATGTGCTGCCATCCTTCACGATATGGGAAAAGTGAAAAAACATGATGACGTGTATTACGGGGCACCTTATACCAGAGAGGATATGCTGCGGAACTGCGAGACGCAGGAAGAGGCCTACGGTATCATCGAGGAGGCTTTTGCCACCGACGGATCCGGCATCCGCAGGATCTGCCAGCAGGCAGCCAGAAAACAGCTGGACCTGTTCCCGGAAGACGGAGAGAAGAGCAGGTATAAAATGCTGGCCGGAGCCAATGTATTGCTGGTGGCGAACCGTTATGATGAGATCACGGCCATGACATTACAGGGAACGGCACAGTCTGAGGTGAAGGCTCTTCAGGAACTTCTGGAGCACCCGGAGGTATATGATCCGGAGACGGTACGGGCATTGATCCGTTCCATCAATATCCTTCCGCCCGGTGCCAGCGTGGAACTCAGTACGGGAGAGAAAGCACTGGTATTGAATGAAAATGAAGAAAGTGTACTGCGGCCGACAGTGGTAAGCTTCCGGGATAACAGTATCCTGGATCTGTCCCTTCCCGGGAATGAGGACATCCAGATCGTGGATGTCATGAAGACCATGGACAACCGGTACATATTCAATAAATAGTGAGGAGCAATTATGCCAACAATCGAAGAAATACTCAGAGCCGCCAAGGAAGCGGGAGCAAGTGATGTACATCTGACGGTAGGTATCCCACCCAAAATGCGTGTAAACGGCAATCTGATCACCATGGATTATCCCAGGATGCTTCCGGCAGACACGCTGGAAGTACTAGTCAATATCATGACGGAAGTGCAGAGAGAACGTTTTGAGGAACGGGGAGAATACGATATGTCTTTCTCTATTCCCAACTGCGGACGTTACCGTGTCAATGCCTACAAGCAGAGAGGTTCCGTGGCTCTGGCGTTCCGACTGGTAGGAACCGTGGTGCCTTCTCCGGAAGAGCTGGGTGTACCGGAATCCGTGGTGGAACTGTATCAGCGCAAACGTGGTCTGGTACTGGTCACCGGACCTACCGGAAGCGGTAAATCCACGACGCTTGCCGCCATCATCGACAAGATCAACAACAACAGAGATGCCCATGTCATCACTCTGGAGGACCCTATCGAGTATCTGCATCAGCATAAGATGTCCATGGTCAACCAGCGTGAGATCGGCATAGATTCCAATAATTATGCCAATGCTTTAAGAGCGGCACTCCGTGAAGATCCCGATGTCATTCTGGTCGGAGAGATGCGTGACTTCGAGACCATCAGTGTAGCTATTACGGCAGCGGAGACCGGACATCTGGTATTGTCCACCCTGCATACGATCGGTGCAGCCAGCACCGTAGACCGTGTGATCGATGTCTTCCCACCACATCAGCAGCAACAGATCCGTGTCCAGCTGTCCAACACACTGGAAGCAGTCATATCCCAGCAGCTGATCCCGACAGCGGACGGCAAGCACCGTGTGGCAGCTTTTGAGGTCATGCATGCCAATCATGCGGTCCGCAACCTGATCCGTGAGGGCAAATCCCACCAGCTGGCCAGCGTCATGCAGACCAACCGGAAACTGGGTATGATCACCATGGATGAGGCTATTGTTCAGTTGTATTTTGAAGGCAAGATCGACAGGGAACATGCGATCCAGTTCGCTCAGGATCCCGACAGCATGGAAAATAAAATTTAAAGGAATGATCCGGAACCGGCTATATAGGAGCAGACCAGACGACGCAGCGGAAAGCGTACGGTTTTGTGAATCTGTAGTGAGGTTCCGGAGGATTTTTCACCAAAAGACGTTTTCATTTAAAATTTCTGATATTAATTCTAAGAAGATTCCGGTAGTTTCACTGCCCTTTTGCGGGCTCTTATGATTACCCATTGTATGAATTGTTTTGTTAAGTCTGATTATTTTTGTCAGATTCATTCGTTTTATCTGTTTCTGTTTTGTTTCACTGTTATTTCCATAATAAATAAAACATTTTAAAGGAGGTATTTTATGTTTACTACAGTTTGTTCGGCTGCAGTCTATGGTCTGCAGGCATATCTGGTCCGCGTGGAAGTGGATCTGGCAGGGGGACTACCATCGTTTCAGCTGGTGGGGTCGCTGGGGAGTGAGGTGAAGGAATCCCGGGAGAGGGTAAGTGTGGCCATGAAAAATTCCGGTTTCCAGATCCCACCGGCACATATCACAGTAAATCTGGCTCCGGCAGGTCGACGTAAAGATGGTACCGCCTTTGATCTGCCTATAGCTGTGGGACTTTTGCGGGATATGGAACTGGTACCGGAGGAAGCGCTGCAGGATACATTGTTTTTGGGAGAACTGGGCCTGAATGGGGAGATCAAGAAGGTGAAGGGTGTACTTCCCATTGTTCAGGAGGCGGCAAAAAGCGGTATCCGAAGGGTGGTGGTGCCCGGAGAAAATGCCATGGAGGCTGCGGTGATACCGGGGATCACGGTCTGGGGTGTGAACTGTCTGAACGATCTGCTGGCGGCACTGAACCATCCGGAGCTGGAAACTGAAAAAGTGTATCAGCCGAGGATCCGGGCGGAGGACTTGCTAAGGGAAGGAACCGGACAGGATACGGGAGATTTCCGGGAAGTGGCGGGACAGGAGAATGCTAAACGGGGTGCCGAGATCGCTGCGGCGGGATTCCACAATCTGTTGATGATAGGGCCGCCCGGGGTGGGAAAATCCATGGTCGCCGGGCGAATCCCCGGAATCCTGCCGCCTCTGACACTGAAAGAAAGTCTGGAGGTGACAGGAATCTTCAGTGTGGCGGGACTTCTGCCGCCGGGACAGGCACTGATCACAAGGAGGCCTTTTTATGCACCACACCATACTGTGACACAGGCAGCACTGATCGGCGGGGGAAGCGGCATCCCAAGACCTGGTATGGTATCGCTGGCCCATCGGGGTGTACTGTTTCTGGACGAGCTTCCGGAATTCCGGAAAAACGTGCTGGATGGCATGCGACAGCCTATGGAGGAGCGTAAAGTGCAGATCGCCAGAAGTGCCGGGATGGTCACTTATCCGTCGGACTTTATTCTGGTGGCGGCTATGAATCCCTGTCCCTGCGGGTATTATCCGGACCGGAATAAATGCCGCTGTACCCAGCCCCAGATCGAGAAATATCTGGGAAAGATATCGGGACCGATTTTAGACCGGATTGATCTGTGTGTGGAACTGCATCCCGTGGATATTCTGCATCTGCAGAAAACGAAAACGGAAAAAAGCAGTGAAGATATGAAGCGGCAGATCCGGCATGCAAGAGAACGGCAGGCGGAGCGTTTTGCAGGAACGGATTGCCGTTTCAATGGGGACATCCGGTCTGCACAGGTGGAAGAATATTGCCCGTTGGGAGAGGAGGGGCAGAAAGTCATGGAACAGCTGTATCGTACGCTGCAGCTCAGTGCCAGAGTTTATCACCGGATTCTCAAAACTGCCCGAACCATAGCTGATTTGGAGGACCGGGAAGAGATCACGGGGGAACATTTGCTGGAGGCGGCGTGTTATCGACCTTCGGAGACGTATTGGAATTAATTGTGTGCCGGAACCGGGTACATTAAGTGTCCGGCAAGAAAAAGGGGCCGGTACGAAAATAACGGAAAACGTGCGGGCTGTGTGAAAACAGGGAAAGGGACAGGTATGTTTATGGCGGAGGAAGAGAGAAAATATGCATATTTTTTGTGCAGCACCTATACAATCGGGGGCGTGCGGGCAGAACGGCTGCTTGCACGCTTCGGGTCACCCCGGGCGGTATATGAGGCGGAGACAGAGGAATGGAGGGAGTGCGTGGGCAATTCTGCGGCGGAAGCCTTGGAACGGCAGAAGAAAAGCGGAGAGTGGGAACGGGAATATGGACAGCTTTCGGAACAACAGATCCACTTTCTTTTGCGGGAGGAGAAAGGATTTCCCGGGAAACTGGCAGAAATTCCGGATTCGCCTTACGGCATTTTTTACCGGGGAAAACTGCCGGATGAGAACGAACCGGCGGTGGCGGTCATCGGTGCCAGAGAGTGTTCGGAATACGGCAGATATGTGGCCGAGGAACTGGGACAGTATCTGGGAAGAGCGGGAATACAGGTCATCAGCGGAATGGCCCGGGGGATTGATGGGATCAGCCAGCAGGCAGCGTTATCTGCGGGAGGAACTTCCTATGGTGTGCTGGGATGCGGAGTGGATATCTGTTATCCCGCACAGAATCGAAGATTGTATGAAGAACTGTTGGAAAAAGGGGGATTGCTCTCCACCTATACGCCGGGAACAAAGCCGCTGCCCCAGTATTTTCCACCAAGAAACCGTATTGTCAGCGGACTGTCGGATGCTCTGATCGTCATTGAGGCCAGACAGAAGAGCGGGACGTTGATCACAGTGGATATGGCACTGGAACAGGGCAGGGACGTCTATGTGGTGCCGGGCAGGCTTACGGACAGGCTCAGTGACGGCTGCAATCATCTGCTGACGCAGGGAGCGGGAGTGTTTTTATCTCCGGAGAGTTTTGCAGAGGATTTTTTGCGGAGCTGGGAGGAAAAACAGGGACTTTCCGCAGATGGCTCCGGAGGAAAGAACGGGCGGAAAAATAATAGGGAAACCGGCAGAAATACGGCAAAAGTAAAATTGCCCAAAGAATCCCTGCAAAAGATCTTGGAATGTCTGGAACCTGTGCCAAAGACATCGGAGACGCTGTTGCAGGAACTTTGGGAGAAGGGAGAATATACGGACATTTCCGCACTGAACCGGGCATTGATGGAACTGGAACTTTTGGGATATGCCAGACAGAACAGTCCGGGATATTTCAGCACTTCTGCGAATTGACAAGGCTTTCGGAAAAGGGGTATAGTAATAGACATATGAGAATGACGAGAAAGGTCAGGTGCCCTTATGAACGATAAAGATACTTACAGAATGCATACCAAAGTAATACAGATCGGAGACCGGAAGATCGGCGGCGGCAATCCTATCGCCATCCAGTCCATGACCAATACGAAGACCGAGGATGTGAAGGCAACCGTAGAGCAGATCCTGCGTCTGGAGAGGGCAGGCTGTGAGATCATCCGCTGCACAGTACCGACGCTGGAGGCGGCAGCAGCTATCCGGGAGATCAAGAAGCAGATCCACATTCCTTTAGTGGCGGATATCCATTTTGACTACCGTATGGCACTGGCAGCCATTGAGAACGGTGCCGACAAGATCCGCATCAATCCTGGGAATATCGGAAATCCGGAGCGGGTAAAGGCTGTGGTAGATGCAGCAAAAGAGAGGAATATCCCGATCCGTGTGGGAGTGAACAGCGGTTCCCTGGAGAAGCCGCTGGTGGAAAAATACGGTGGAGTGACTGCGGAAGGTATTGTGGAGAGCGCACTGGACAAGGTACACATGATCGAAGATCTGGGATATGACAATCTGGTCATCAGTATCAAATCTTCGGATGTGCTGATGTGCGTGAAAGCCCATGAACTGCTGGCAGGCCGTACGGTGTACCCTCTGCATGTGGGCATTACCGAATCCGGTACTGTGAACAGCGGTAATATCAAGTCAGCCATCGGTCTGTCCCTGATCTTAAGCCAGGGCATCGGTGACACCATCCGGGTATCCCTGACAGGAGATCCCGTAGAGGAGATCAAATCCGCAAAGCTGATCCTGCGTACATTAGGATTGCGCAAGGGCGGCATTGAGGTCGTATCCTGTCCCACCTGTGGAAGAACCCAGATCAATCTGATCGATCTGGCCACTAAAGTGGAGAAAATGGTAGAGGATTACCCGCTGGATATCAAAGTGGCTGTCATGGGCTGCGTGGTAAACGGCCCCGGAGAAGCAAAAGAAGCGGATCTGGGAGTTGCGGGCGGTATCGGAGAAGGTCTGCTGATCAAGCATGGCGAGATCGTAAAAAAGCTTCCGGAGGATCAGCTGCTCCCCGCCTTGAAAGAGGAATTGGATCATTGGAGTTAAAATAAATGAGTAAACCGTTTTTTGAGGTATTTCCTTCGTTACAGTTGAATACGGACATTCGTGACCTGATGGGGCAGACAGAAGTGGAGAGAGTCTCGGCGACAAAACGCAGAGACTTTCTTCGGGTGTACTTAAAAAGTACCCGCCTGATCCAGAAAGCGGACATCTGGACCACGGAACAGGAGATCAAGAAGCAGCTGTTCCCTCAGGCCAACCTGACAGTGAAAATATACGAAAAGTTCGAATTGTCTTCCCAGTACAATCCGGAAAAGCTGATGGATATTTATAAGGAAAGTATTCTGGAGGAATTCCGGGAGTACAGCCATATCCAGTATAATGCCCTGAAGACGGCGAAAATCGAGTATCCTTCGGAAAATGAAATGCTTTTAACGCTGGAAGATACGGTATTAAATCACAGTATGGAAGGGGAAATCCTGCAGATTCTGGAGAAGATTCTGGTGGAACGTTGTGGATTCTCCGTGAAGATCCATACGGCTTATGTGGAAAAAGAGACCGGGCGTTTCCAGGAGGAAGAGGAAGCAAAGATCCGCCTGAAGGTGGATGCCATTTACAGTCGTACGAAAGGCAGAAGAGAAGAAGGAGAGCAGACTGCATCGGCGGAAGAAAGCGGGCAAAGTACAGCACAGGATCCGGAAACCGGCAAGGCTGCAGAGACCGCACAAAAGCCGAAGACCGAGAATGCCGGTGGCGTGACCAAGAGCTTTCAGGGTGGCAGCCGCGGTGAATTCAAGCGTGGAGAATTCAAAAAGGGCGAGTTTCGTAAGGGTGGTAACTTTGAAAAAGGTGCGTTGAAGAGATCAGACAATCCGGATGTCATCTACGGGCGTGATTTCGAAGAAGAGGCCATGAAGATTGAGGAACTCATCGGAGAGATGGGTGAGGTGGTCATCCGCGGTAAGGTGCTGTCCGTGGATACCCGTGACATCAAGAACGAGAAGACGATTATTATTTTCAATATCTCTGATTTTACCGATACCATGACCATCAAGATGTTCGTGCGTACCGAGCAGGTGAAGGAAGTGACCGGGGACATCAAGCCGGGAGCTTTCTTAAAGGTCAAGGGAATCTGTATGATGGATAAGTTCGATCACGAGCTGGCTATCGGTTCCATTGCGGGAATCAAGAAGATCCCTGATTTTACCAATACGAGAATGGATACCTCCGCCAGAAAGCGTGTGGAGCTGCACTGTCATACAAAGATGAGTGATATGGACGGTGTCTCCGAGGCCAAGGACATTGTAAAGCGCGCCTACAAATGGGGACATCGGGCCATTGCCATCACGGATCACGGCGTGGTACAGAGTTTTACCGATGCAAACCATGTCTGGGATGACCTGTGGAAAGCAGAAAAAGGCAAGCGGAAAGAAGCCGGAGACGAGAATCCGGACAAGCAGGATTTCTTCAAGATCATTTACGGTGTGGAAGCCTATCTGGTGGATGATCTGAAAGAGATAGTGACGAATGATAAGGGACAGAGTCTGCATGAGGATTATGTGGTATTCGATATCGAGACCACGGGATTTTCCCCGGTCAACAACCGCATTATTGAGATCGGTGCGGTAAAGGTATCCGGTGGAGAGATCGTGGATCGTTTTTCCACCTTTGTCAATCCGGATGTGCCCATTCCCTTCGAGATCGAAAAGCTGACCAGTATCCGGGATGAGGATGTCATGGACTCCCCTCAGATCGACGTGATCCTGCCGCAGTTTCTGCAGTTCTGTGAAGGCTGTATCATGGTGGCTCACAATGCCAGCTTTGATATGAGTTTCATTATGGAGAATTGCAGAAGACTGGGCTATCCGCAGGAGTTTACCTATGTGGATACCGTGGGCATTTCCAGAGTACTTTTGAAGAACCAGTCGAAGCATACGCTGGATGCGGTGGCCAAGACCCTGGGGATTTCCCTGGAGAATCATCACAGAGCCGTGGATGATGCGGAGTGCACGGCCCATATTTTCGTGAAATTTATTAAAATGCTGGAAGAGCAGGACATTCATAATCTGACGGAAGTCAATGCACTGGGAGCTTCCAGTGTGGATGCCGTGAAGAAGATGCCCTCTTACCATGCCATTATTCTGGCGAAAAATGATCTGGGGCGTATCAACCTGTATCGTCTGGTGTCCCAGTCGCATCTGACCTATTTTAACAAACATCCCCGGATTCCCAAGAGTCTGGTGATGAAGTACAGAGAAGGACTGATACTGGGAAGTGCCTGCGAGGCGGGAGAACTGTACCGGGCACTGTTGGACGGACAGTCGGATGCCCAGATTGCCAGACTGGTGAAATTCTATGACTATCTGGAGATCCAGCCCTGCGGCAACAACAAATTCATGATCGCTTCGGAACGTGTACGGAATGTAAATTCCATTGAGGATATTCAGAATATCAACCGGAAGATCGTGTCCCTGGGAGAACAGTTCCACAAGCCGGTAGTGGCTACCTGTGATGTGCATTTCCTGGATCCAGAGGATGAGGTCTACCGCCGTATCATCATGGCGGGACGAGGATTCGATGATGCGGATGATCAGGCACCATTGTATTTACATACCACGGAAGAGATGCTGGAAGAATTCTCTTATCTGGGAAGTGATAAGGCGGAAGAAATCGTTATTACCAATACCAATATGATTGCAGACATGATCGAGACTATTGCACCGGTGCGCCCGGACAAATGTCCTCCGGTCATTCCCGACAGTGATAAGACACTGACGGAGATCTGTTATAACAGAGCCCATGAAATTTACGGACCAGATCTGCCTCAGATCGTAGAGGCAAGACTGGAGAAGGAATTGAACTCCATTATCAAGAACGGATTTGCCGTAATGTACATCATTGCGCAGAAGCTGGTATGGAAGTCGGTGGAGGATGGATACCTGGTAGGCTCCCGTGGATCCGTAGGAAGCTCCTTTGTGGCGACCATGGCGGGAATCACGGAGGTTAACCCCTTGAGCCCCCATTATTATTGCAGCAAATGCCATTATGTGGACTTTGACAGTGATGAGGTTAAGGCCTATGCCGGTAAGGCGGGAATCGATATGCCGGACAAGCTGTGCCCGGTGTGCGGAGAAAAGCTCCATAAAGACGGATTTGATATTCCTTTTGAGACGTTCCTGGGATTTAAGGGAGACAAGGAGCCGGATATCGACCTGAATTTCTCCGGTGAGTACCAGTCCAAGGCTCATAAATATACTGAGGTTATCTTCGGCGCGGGACAGACCTTCCGTGCCGGAACCATTGCAACCCTGGCGGATAAGACGGCCTTCGGTTACGTGAAGAATTATTTTGAAGAACGTGGCATTCACAAGCGGACCAGCGAGATTGACCGTATTGCTTCCGGATGTACCGGAGTACGACGCAGTACCGGTCAGCATCCCGGCGGAATCGTCGTACTGCCCTTAGGACAGGATATCAACTCCTTCACCCCGGTGCAGCATCCCGCCAACGATATGACCACGGATACCATAACCACACACTTTGATTACCATTCCATTGACCATAACCTGTTGAAGCTGGATATTCTGGGACACGATGATCCTACCATGATCCGTATGCTTCAGGACCTGACAGGGAGAGATCCTCTGACGATTCCCTTAGACGGACAGGATGTCATGAGTCTGTTCCAGAATACGGATGCGCTGGGCATTACTCCGGAGCAGATCGGCGGAACAAAGCTGGGGGCATTGGGTATCCCGGAGTTTGGTACCGATTTCGCCATGCAGATGGTTATCGATGCCAAGCCCAAGGCATTTTCCGATCTGGTGCGTATTTCCGGCCTATCCCACGGTACCAACGTATGGCTGGGAAATGCACAGGATCTGATCATGAGCGGCGTGGCAACGATTTCCACCGCCATCTGTACCCGTGACGATATCATGCTGTATCTGATCCAGATGGGTGTGGAATCGGAGAAGTCCTTCAAGATCATGGAGGCCGTGCGTAAAGGCATGGTGGCGAAGGGCAGATGCGCCATGTGGGAAGAGTGGAAAGAAGACATGCTGGCCCACAATGTACCCCAGTGGTATATTGAATCCTGTCAGAAGATCGAGTACATGTTCCCGAAGGCCCATGCGGCGGCATACGTTATGATGGCATGGCGTATTGCATATTGTAAGATCCATTATCCGTTAGCCTATTACGGAGCGTTTTTCAGTATTCGTGCCAAGGCATTTTCTTATGAAATTATGTGTCAGGGACAGAAGCATTTAGAGAGCGTTATGGTGGATTACAAAAAGCGACAGGATACGCTTTCCAATAAGGAGAAGGATGCCATGGGTGATATGCGTATCGTGCAGGAAATGTATGCACGAGGCTTTGAATTCGAGCCAATTGATATCTTTAGAGCCCAGTCCAGATCCTTCCAGATCGTGGATGGCAAATTAATGCCTTCCTTAAACAGTATCGACGGACTGGGAGAGAAGGCGGCGGATGCCATCGTGGAAGCGGCAAAAGACGGCCCCTTCCTGTCTAAAGATGATTTCCGCCAGAGAACCAAAGTCTCCAAGACCATCATCGACCTGATGGATTCCCTGGGATTATTGGGCGACCTCCCGGAGTCCAATCAGATCAGTATATTTGACCTGGTGTAACAGCTCAGCCATACCATGACGAATGCACGGCTTGGACGCTTGCGTACAAAGCTGCGCATTTGACATGGTATGAGCGGAGCGCCCAGGTCAATGAAATAAAAGATGAGCCGCGCAAGCGGCGCCGACTGCGCAGCAGCCGCTTTTATGAATTGGCCGTGGGCTGAGCTGGTCTAAAAATTTTTAAAAAAAGTGCTTGCATTTTTTCGACAACTCGATTATACTATGCAAGTACTGTTTTTGTGGCTGATTGGTCAAGCGGTTAAGACGTCGCCCTCTCACGGCGAAAACAGGGGTTCGATTCCCCTATCAGCTGCTCTTTGAAAATTGTAGAAATTTTTCAAAAAATACTTGCAATTTTCAAAAGAATGTATTATACTGAACAAGGTTCGTAAGTAACCTATGGCTGATTGGTCAAGCGGTTAAGACGTCGCCCTCTCACGGCGAAAACAGGGGTTCGATTCCCCTATCAGCTGCTTATTCTTTAATAGAATAGCCCAACCCTGAAAAGTGTCGGAAAGCATAGAAAATTGCTTTTTGGCTCTTTTTTTATACTGTCTGGGGCTGGGCAAATGAAAAATCTTCTTGCCATTCCCATTTTTTTGTTGTATAGTGGTTCACGATTACTCAAAGCAGGGGAAAATACGGCAAAGAGGCGGGAACCGGATGCCGTAGGTCCGTAGACAGACGGATAGATGGGAGTGCATATGGCAAAATATTTAGTAATTGTAGAGTCACCGGCCAAGGTGAAGACAATCAAAAAGTTTTTGGGAGCAAATTATGAAGTTATGGCCAGCCAGGGGCATGTGAGGGACCTGCCCAAGAGTCAGCTGGGATTTGATCCGGAACATGATTATGAACCGAAATATATTACCATCCGCGGAAAGGGAGACCTTCTTGCTTCTTTGCGCAAAGAAGTAAAAAAGGCAGATAAGATTTATCTCGCAACCGACCCGGACCGTGAAGGAGAAGCTATTTCCTGGCATCTGTATTATGCCTTGAAACTGGAAAGCAAAAAAGTATATCGTATTACCTTCAATGAGATCACCAAGAATGCGGTAAAGGAATCTCTGAAAAACGCCAGAGAGATCGATATGAATCTGGTGGATGCCCAGCAGGCAAGACGTATGCTGGACCGTATGGTGGGCTATCGGATCTCCCCACTTCTGTGGGCAAAGATCAAGAGAGGCTTAAGCGCCGGCCGTGTACAGTCTGTGGCACTCCGTATCATCTGTGACAGAGAGGACGAGATCAACGCATTTATTCCGGAAGAGTATTGGTCTCTGGATGTGAATCTGAAAGTAAAAGGCGAGAAGAAGCCTATTTGTGCAAAATATTACGGTACCACCGAAAAAAAACAGGGAATTACCAGCAAGGAACAGGCAGACAGCATTATGGATTCCCTGAATGGCGCAAAATTCGAAGTAAAAGAAGTGCGTCACGGCGAACGTGTGAAAAAAGCGCCGCTTCCCTTTACGACTTCCACATTGCAGCAGGAAGCCAGCAAGGTATTAAATTTCTCTACCCAGAAGACTATGCGTCTGGCACAGCAGTTATATGAAGGTGTGGATATCAAGGGAGAGGGCACTGTTGGTCTGATCACCTACCTGCGTACCGATTCTACCCGTGTATCCGAAGAGGCGGAGACACAGGCAGCGGAATTTATTGATGTTCATTACGGTGAAAAATACAAGACCGCTGCAGCAACGGAGAAGAAGAACAGCCAGAAGATTCAGGATGCCCACGAAGCTATCCGTCCCACGGATCTGAACCGGATGCCTATTGCTATCAAGGAGCAGCTTCCCAGGGATTTGTTCCGTCTGTATCAGCTGATTTGGAAACGATTTGTGGCAAGCCGCATGAGTGCTGCACAGTATGATACCACTTCTGTGAAGATTCAGGCAAAGGACCAGATTTTTACTCTGGCAGCTTCCAGAATGCGTTTCGATGGATTCATGAGTGTCTACACCCAGGAAGATGATAAGGAAGAAGAAAATGTGCTCGGCGGTAATCTGGACGAGAACAGCGTGCTGGAATTCCAGAGCTTTGATCCGAAACAGCATTTTACCCAGCCCCCTGCACATTACACCGAAGCCAGTCTGGTGCGTGCCATGGAAGAACTGGGCATCGGACGTCCCAGTACCTATGCGCCTACCATTACCACCATCCTTGCCAGGAGATATATTGCCAAGGAGAACCGCAATCTCTACGTTACGGAACTGGGGGAAGTGGTCAACAATATGATGAAGGAAGCATTCCCCTCCATCGTGGATGTGAATTTCACGGCCAACATGGAAGCTCTGCTGGATGGTGTGGAAGAAGGCACGGTAAAATGGAAGACCATCGTGTCCAATTTCTATCCTGATCTGGATGAAGCAGTAAAAAAAGCGGAGAAGGACCTGGCAGAGGTGACCATTGCGGACGAGGAATCCGATGAGGTCTGTGAACTGTGCGGCAGACGGATGGTGATCAAATACGGACCCCACGGCAGATTCCTGGCATGTCCTGGATTCCCGGAATGCCGTAATACCAAGCCTTATTTTGAAAAGATCGGTGTAGCCTGCCCCAAGTGTGGCAAGGATATTGTCATGAAAAAGACCAAAAAAGGCAGAAAATATTATGGCTGTATCGATAATCCGGAGTGTGATTTCATGGTATGGCAGAAGCCTTCGGGAGAGAAGTGTCCCCGCTGTGGCAAGCTGCTGCTGGAAAAAGGCAACAAACTGGTCTGCATGGACGAACAGTGCGGCTATGTGAAAAATAAACCGACGGAAGAGAAGTAGTTTTATATACTGTCAGAATTTTCTCATAAATTAACGCTATTTTCATTGTAATCTGAAATTACATGTGCTACAATGTGCATAACATCTGGTAGTTTCTTAGTATGTGTAGACGGAGGAAAATAGATGAGTAGCGTACAACTGTTGGACAAAACACGTAAAATCGGGAAATTGTTACACAACAATAACTCCAGCAAAGTGGTATTCAGCGACATCTGTAAGGTGATGCGGGAAATTCTGAATTCCAATGTACTGGTGATCAGCCGGAAAGGAAAGGTCCTCGGCGTAGGAAAATCCGATGGAATTGAGCCGATCACAGAACTGCTGGATGACAATATCGGTGGATTTATTGATCCGATGTTAAACGAGAGACTGCTGGGCGTATTATCCACGAAAGAGAACGTCAACCTGGAGACTCTTGGCTTTGAAAATACCGATACGAGAAAATTTCAGGCGATCATCACTCCGATCGAGATTGCCGGAGAGCGTTTGGGAACCCTCTTCATTTACAAATGCAATGAACAGTATGATATTGATGATATTATCCTTTGCGAATATGGTACCACAGTGGTGGGACTGGAAATGTTGCGGGCTGTGAATGAAGAGAGTGCGGAGGAGAGCCGTAAGGTGGCTGTCGTAAAATCTGCAGTCAGCACTCTTTCTTTCTCAGAGATGGAAGCCATCACCCATATTTTCGACGAACTGAACGGCATGGAGGGAATCCTGGTGGCCAGCAAGATCGCTGACAGAGTCGGTATCACCAGATCTGTGATCGTCAATGCCCTGCGGAAGTTCGAAAGTGCCGGTGTGATTGAATCCCGTTCCTCCGGTATGAAAGGAACCTATATTAAAGTTTTGAATGATGCCGTATTCGATGAGATCGAGGAACTGAAGCGTCAGAACGGCAGAAATTAAATGAAAAATGTAAGAATTTGCAAGAATAAGAAAAATTTAGGAAGAAGAGACTATTGCGAAAAATAGTCTCTTTTCTTTATATTTATTCTGAGTGAGTTTATTTTACTATTGTGTTTTTGTCGAAATACTTTATAATAAAATAAAATGGGTATATGGTAGAAGGCGGTTTTTGGGCGCTATTGTCAGAAGACCGCGGAATGTGAGGTAATATGATACAGACAAACGCATTTGATTATATCAATGTTCTGGACCGGGCAGCGGACGCAGCCTGGCAGCGGAACGAAGCCATTTCCAATAATATCGCCAATGTGGATACTCCGGGCTACAAGAGGCAGGATGTGGCTTTCGAATCGGTATTGCAGCAGGCTCTTGGCAATAACAGATATGAGTCCATGGATGATAAGGTGGCCAATGTGGATCTGAGCCGACTGCGGGGCAGGGCTTACGTGGACTATGCCAATTATTCCTATCGCCTGGATGGCAATAACGTGGATATTGAAAATGAAAATGTAATGCTGGCGGAGAACCAGCTGAAATACCAGGGACTGATCAGCAGCATTAATCAGGAATTTACTAATTTAAAGACAGTGATGAAGTGAGGAATTAGCGTATGAGTATGTTTTCAGCATTTGATGTTACGGCATCGGGACTTACTGCCCAGAGACTTCGTATGGACGTGATCTCCGAAAACGTTGCCAATGCCAGTACTACAAGAACCGAGGATGGCACCCCCTATCGCCGCAAGATCGTTACTTTCCAGCAGAAGGGGCAGCAGCAGACTTTCAGTCAGGTGCTGCACAATGTGAGTAGCAGTTATACCGGCAGCGGCGTGAAGGTAAGCCAGATCTTTGAAGATACTACTACGGAGATGAATATGGTATACGATCCTTCCCATCCCGATGCGGATGAGAACGGCTATGTGACATATCCGAATGTAAATATTGTTCAGGAAATGACGGATCTGATCGATGCCAGCAGATCCTATGAAGCCAATTCCACGGCATTTGGCGCCAGCAAGTCCATGGCATTAAAAGGACTGGAGATCGGTCAGTAAGCTGACGGGTCTTTATTACCGGGCTCCGGATAGCGGCGCCGGAATATATGTGAGGAAGGACATGGTTTATTAAAATGGATATTTCAGCAATTACAGCTTTGAACAGTGTAAACGGTACTGCCACAGTATCTCCCACTTCTCTGACCGGAATGCTGGCGGAGAAGGAGAAAAAGGCAGAAGGCACTATGTTCGAAACTTTTCTGAATACAGCAATCGACAATGTGAAGATCACCAACAGTTATCTCTCGGATGCCGAGAATGAGAAGATACGATTTGCATTGGGTGAGACCGACAACACCCACGACCTTACTATTGCTATGGATAAGGCTTCGACTGCATTGCAGTATACCGTAGCCATCCGCGATAAGGTGATGGAAGCATACAAGGAACTGATGCAGATCCAGATCTAAAGAAGTATTTTTATTCTTGACGTAAGAGGAGAGAGCTGCAATGGCAGACAAATTAAAAGAAATACCTGCAAAAATACTGGAATGGTGGAACAAATTCACCACCAGGCAGAAGAGCATCATCATTGGAGCGGCGGCGGTTGTGATATTTGCATTTGCAATCATCATGTACGTTATGAGTAAGCCCCAGTATGTACGGCTGATCACCTGTGAGACAACATCACAGGCTTCGGAGATCATAGATACTCTGGACAGTGCGGGAATTGCACATAAAGAATCCAATGACGGACTGAAGATCGATGTAGAGAGCAGCCAACAGAGTGCGGCAAACTTGGCACTGGGTTCCGCAGGATATGTACCAGATGCGTTAGATTTGAATGATTATCTGGGCGGTAGTATGTCTACGACCGCCACTGACAAAGAGAGACTTTACAATTCCTATCTGGAAAAATACATAACACAGACCATAGAAGCACAGAGCGCAGTAAAATCAGCCAAGGTACATCTGAGTTTCCCGAAAGATAACGGAACTCTGGCAGCACAGAAGGAAGAGGCGTCTGCCTTCATCCAACTGGAACTGGACGGCACCTTTACCTCCGCCAATGCTGCGGCACTGGCAAAATGTGTGGCTACCTGGCTGCGCAACGATACTACGGCGAATATCACTATTATGGATACAGATTCCAACCTGCTGTTTGCAGGTGGAGATGATTATTCTACCGCAGGAATTGCTAATTCTATGCAGGAGCTGCAGAATCAGGCGGAATCCATGATCGCCAATCAGGTCAAGAAGGTACTGCTGGGAACAAAACAGTATAATGATGCGGCCGTTACCAGCCACCTGAGCATGGATTTCTCTGATTATAAGGAGACCGTAAAAGAGTATTATGCAAACTCCGGCAGAGATGAAGGTATGCTTTCCCATGAGGAGACTTATGAGAGCGAGAATACCAATGACGGCGGCGGTGTACCGGGGACAACTTCCAACGGGGAGAGCGGAAATGCTACCTATGTATCTCCGGACAGCAGCAACAGTTCTTCCTCTACTTCCGAAACCAGCCGGGATTATCTGCCGAATGAGTCTATTAAGGATACTGTGACACCGGCAGGAGGAATCAACTACACTAATTCCTCCATATCTATTGCAGCAATTACTTATAAAGAAATTCATTATGAGGATGTAAAACGACAGGGGCTTCTGGATGGCACTACCTGGGATGAATACAAATCCCAGAACAGCGCAGATACCAAGATGACAGTTGATCAGGATATGTACAGCCTGGTAGCCAATGCCACCGGTATCAATGAGAGTAATATTACGATTATTGCTTACGAAAGTCCTATTTTTTACGATAAGGAAAGCAGCCCGGTTACGGCACAGAATGTGTTGAGCGTGCTTATGCTGCTGTTGATCCTGGGACTGTTGGCATTTGTGATATTGCACAGTATGCGTACCAGACAGGCGGTACAGCAGGAGGAAGAGGTATCTGTGGAGAATATGCTGCAGTCTACCCCTGAAGCAGAGCTGGAAGATATTGATGTGGAATCTAAGTCTGAGACACGTAAGATGATTGAAAAATTCGTAGATGAGAATCCGGAATCCGCAGCGGCATTGTTGCGTAACTGGCTGAACGAGGACTGGAACTAAGAAACGGAGTAACTATGGCAAGGACAAAAGCAGAAGGTGGAATATCGGGACTGCAGAAAGCTGCAATCCTCCTGATCTCTCTGGGACCGGAGAGATCCGCCGGAATTTTTAAACACTTAAAAGAAGAAGAAATCGAAGAACTGACCCTGGAAATCGCCAATACCAGAAGTGTGACTCCTCAGGTCAAAGAAGAAGTGATCAACGAATTTTACGAAGTGTGTCTGGCACAGCAGTATATTGCCGAGGGTGGTATCAACTACGCAAAGGAACTGCTGGAAAAGGCACTGGGTTCCGACAAGGCTATGGATGTCATCGGCAAGCTGACTGCATCTTTACAGGTAAGGCCCTTCGAGTTTGTGCGTAAGACGGATGCCAGCCAGCTGATCAACTTCATTCAGGACGAGCATCCGCAGACCATTGCTCTGATTCTGTCTTATCTGTCACCCAGCCAGGCGGCGTTGATCATTTCCGCATTGCCACCCGACAGCCAGGCAGAGGTAGCCAGACGTATTGCAGTCATGGATCGTACCAGTCCGGATGTCATCAAGGAAGTGGAAAAAGTACTGGAGTCCAAGCTGGCAAGTCTGGTGAATCAGGACTACACCATTATCGGTGGTGTGGATGCAGTGGTGGATATCCTGAATACTGTAGACCGTGGTACCGAGAAACATATCATGGAGACTCTGGAGATCGAAGAGCCCGAACTGGCAGACGAGATCCGAAAAAAGATGTTCGTTTTCGAGGACATACTGCTCCTGGACGACAAGGCAATTCAGCGTGTGCTGCGTGACGTGGACAACAACGATCTGGCAGTGGCACTGAAGGGTGCCAACGAGCAGGTACAGAATGCTATCTTCAACAACCTGTCCAAACGTCTGGTTGTTATGATCAAGGAAGATATGGAATTCATGGGTCCTGTTCGTATGAAGGATGTAGAAGAAGCACAGCAGAAGATCGTCAATATTATCCGTAAGCTGGAGGATTCCGGAGAGATCATCATTTCCAGAGGTGGAGGTGACGAGATCGTTGTCTAGTAATCTTTTAAAACGGGGATTTACACAGCTTGTGGAAGAAGATGCCCGGGTGATCGATACCAACGATCTGGTAGCGAAAAGGATCCGGGAACTGGCTGCCAAAATGCAGCAGGACGAAGGAACCGGATTTATCTCCGGACTGGCGGCAGATAAAGTAGAGGCACTGGTGACGGACACCGGGGATGGCGAAGAGAATCCGCAGACTTCCGGCAATGTGATCAAGGCCGGAGAAGATCTGCAGAAATTAAAAGAGGAAGCCGAAGCAGAGGCTCAGAAGATCATAGAGGATGCCAAAGCAAAGGCTGAGAGCATTCTGGCGGATGCCAGAGCACAGGCAGAAGCACAGAAAGCAGACGCACTGGAGCAGGCCAGAAGGCAGGGACAGCAGGAAGCAAAAGCGGAGGCTGAACGCGCAGAGGCCCAGAGAGCAGCGGAATATCAGAAAAAAGCTGCCGGACTGGATGCGGAATATCAGAAGAGAATGGATGAACTGGAGCCCCAGTTCGTAGATACCATTACGGGTATTTACGAGCATATTTTTGATGTGGATCTGCATTCTTACAGAGAAGTGCTCTGCTATCTGATTTCTGCTACCATGAGAAAAACAGAGGACAACCGGAGCTTTCTCGTACATGTTTCCAAAGAAGATTATCCCTATGTCAGCATGCAGAAAAAGCAGATCATGGCAGGGGCAACTGCACCGAACAGTACGGTGGAGATCGTTGAGGACATGACCCTGGGCAAAGGTGAGTGCATGATCGAGACCGAAAGCGGCATTTTTGATTGTGGACTGGGGACTCAACTGTCGGAACTGCGTCAGAAACTAAAATTATTATCCTACGAAGGCTGATAAATGGTCATTAAGAACATTGATTTTGAAAAATATAATAAAATGGCAGAAAAGAGCTTTTACCGTAAGCTGGGGAAAGTGGTCAATGTGGTAGGTCTGACCATAGAGTCCGCCGGACCGGATTCCAAACTGGGGGATCTGTGCCGGATCCTTCCGGATGCGGAAGGGGCAAGGCCCATCATGGCAGAAGTGGTAGGCTTCCGTGACAAGAAGACACTGCTTATGCCCTATGATTCCGTAGATGGTATCGGATTGGGATGTGTGGTGGAAAATACCGGAGATCCCCTGAAGGTCACGGTAAACGACAAACTGCTGGGCAAGACGGTGAACGGACTGGGCGTGCCTATTGACGGCGAAATGATCAATGGAGCCGCCTATCCGGTAGAGGCAGCACCTCCCGATCCTATGTCCAGAACTATTATCGATCAGGTACTGCCGTTGGGAGTCAAGGCGGTAGACGGCATGATCACGGTAGGAAAAGGTCAGAGAATTGGTATCTTTGCCGGCTCTGGTGTGGGCAAATCCACCCTGATGGGTATGTTCGCCCGCAATACCAAAGCGGATATCAATGTCATAGCACTGATCGGCGAGCGAGGCAGAGAGGTACGGGAATTTATTGAGAGAGATCTGGGTGAAGAAGGTATGCGCAGATCTGTTGTGGTTGTGGCAACCTCCGACCGGCCGGCTCTGGAGCGTAACAAGGCGGCCAAGACAGCTACCGCTATCGCGGAATATTTCAGAGATCAGGGCAAGGATGTCCTGCTGATGATGGACTCCCTGACCCGTTTTTCCATGGCCCAGCGGGAGATTGGACTGGCCAGCGGAGAACCGCCGGTGACCAGAGGATATCCTCCCAGTGTGTACTCGGAGATGCCGAAGCTGTTAGAGAGAGCCGGAAGAGCCGCAGTAGGCTCTATTACCGGATTGTATACAGTTCTGGTAGACGGCGATGATTTTAACGAGCCCATTACAGATACCGCCCGAAGCATTCTGGACGGTCATATTATGTTGGACAGAAAGCTGGGACATAAGAACCATTACCCGGCTATCGATATTTTGCAGAGCATTTCCCGATGCATGAGCCAGATCGCCACCAGGGAACACAAACAGGCAGCCAACAAGCTGAAAAATGTACTGGCAACCTATAATGAGGCGGAGGATCTGATCAATATCGGTGCATACAAAAAGGGCAGCAACCCGAATATTGATTATGCAATCTCCAGAATCGATGCTGTGAACGGCTTCCTATGCCAGGGTACGGATGAAAAATTTACCTTTGAAGAGACCGTACAGATGCTGGAAGAGCTGTTCGCAGATCAGGGGTGAGATAAATGGCGAGATTCAGATATTCTCTGCAAAACATCCTGAATATCAAAGAAAAAATGGAAACACAGGCGAAACAGGAATTCGGAACGGCGCAGGCGGCTCTGAATGTGGAAACAGAACATCTGGAGCGCTTGAAAGAACGCAGAAGAGAGTATGAAGAGCAATCTGCGGGGCTGTTAAAAGGAAAGCTGGATCTGCGGGCCATTGAAGAGAACAAGGAAGCACTTTTGAAAATGGACAGCATTGTGGCAACGCAGGCAATCCGGGTGGAAAAAGCAAAGGAAAATGTGGAAGCTGCCAGAGAACGGATGGCAGAGGCCATGAAGGAAAGAAAGATGCATGAGACACTGCGGGAGAAGGCATTTGAGGCTTTTCTGCAGGAAGAAAACCATGCGGAAAGTAAAGCAATTGATGAACTGACCAGTTACACCTACGGACAGAAGAACCGCTAGAACGGGGATGCGGGGCGAAAAGCCGGCAGGTGATGGAAAGGCATGAGGTTTAGTATGGCAAGAGAAAAAACTCCGGAAGAAAACGCAGCGGATAACGAGAGAAAACAGCTGGTGGAAGAGAAAAAAATTTTAAAGAAAGAACAGCAGGCCCAGCGAAAAGAAGCAAAGCGCCGGGCAAGGGAAATTGCCAAACAGGAAGATGAACTGGAGGACGGGAATGAGGGGAACAGCCTTTTGACCTTCGGGGCCACGATCCTGATCGTGGCATTGTGGCTTGCTGTAATCTGTGTAATCATCAAGCTGGATATCGGCGGCTTCGGAAGCTCGGTAGTAACACCGATCTTAAAGGATGTTCCGGTACTTAACCGGATTCTTCCCGGCAACTCTGTGACTGAGACAACGAATTCCGGTGCTTACGGCGGCTATACCAGCTTACAGGATGCGGTGGATCAGATCAAGAGTCTGGAACTACAGCTGGAGCAGATACAGAATGCATCTTCCGCCAAGGACGAAGAACTGGATCAGCTGAAAGCCGAAGTTCTCAGGCTGAAGGAATTCGAAAATCAGCAGGTGGAATTCCAACGGATTCAGAAGGAATTCTATGACGAGGTCGTTTATTCCGATAAGGGACCCGGAGCGGAAGAATATAAGAAATATTATGAGTCCATGGATCCGGCCACTGCGGAATATATTTACAAACAGGTAGTGACTCAGCTGCAGGAGAGTCAGGAAGTGCAGGATTATGCGGCCGCTTATTCAGCCATGAAGCCGAAGCAGGCAGCGGCAATTTTTGAACAGATGACGAACAATCTGGATCTGGCAGCCAGAATTCTGAAGGTCATGAGTGCGGATGACAGAGGTGCCATCCTGGGAGCTATGAATTCAGAAGTAGCGGCAAAGATTACTAAAATTATGGATCCGGAATCTTAAGAAAAAGCAGAAAAGATCCGATACATGATTTGTAGTATAATTACAGGTCATAGACCGTCATAAGGTGGTAAAAGGGGCCTGGGAAAGGAGGAGTTATGGCAGGAACGACAATTAAAGGTGTCGGTAACAGCGGCAATGTGCAGATACCGGATATGGTCACAGCAGCGAAGCAGAATGCGGGAACCAGCTTCCAGGCGGTATGGAATAAGACCCAGAGCAATGCCCAGACAACTAATGCAGCCGACGGGGACCGCACCCAGGCGGGACGGAACGATGTCAGACGTGGTGAATCTTTGAGAGCCGGCGGCAGACAACGCAACAATGTAGCGGATGTCTCTGATGGAAACAAGACGATGGAAGATGACAGCCTGGATGCAAAGGATCTGGAGAAAGTTCAGGAAGTTGTGGGAACGGTGGTACAGAACCTGATCCAACAGATCACGGATACATTTTCCGTCAGTGAAGAAGAACTGCAGGCCACCATGGAAGATCTGGGAATGACAGAAGTGGATCTGACAGATCCCGGGAAACTGAATGAATTGCTGATGGCAGTCAGCGGAGCACAGGATTCGTTCGCATTACTGACGGATGAGAATCTGTACAATGATGTAAAAGGAATTATGGATCTGCAGAAGGAACTGACAGGGCAGGCGCAGGAGGAGTTACAGCTATCTCCTGAAAAATGGCAGGAAGCGGTAACACAGATCACACAGGAAACTGTGGCGGAACCGGTGATCACCGTGGAAACAGATAAAACAGAGAATGTGGCCGTTACTACGGAAGAATCTACTGTGGATACCACAGAAGCAACCGTGACACAGGTACCTGACAGCGGGGAAAAAGTTCCCGTACAGAACGCACAGGAGAACAAGACCGAAGATTCCGGCAGCAGACAGGAACACAACGACGGTGGACAGCATGGCAATCTGTTATTACAGAATCTGAAGGAAGACAATTTCCTGGCACAGTTACAGCAGACGGCACAGACAGAAGAAGCAAGAACCGCAGATACGCAGGACATTATGCGTCAGATCATGGATTATATGAAAGTATCCGTCAAGGCGGACAGCTCTGAACTGGAAATGCAGCTTCATCCCCAGAGCCTGGGAACTCTGCATATACAGATGGCATCCAGAAACGGTGTGGTTACGGCCAATTTCATTGCACAGAATGAAACAGTCAAGGCAGCACTGGAAAGTCAGATGGTACAGCTGAAGGAAAACTTTGCAGAGCAGGGTGTCAAGGTAGAAGCTATTGAAGTTACCGTTCAGACCCACCAGTTCGAACAGAATCTGGAGCAGGGAAGAGGCAATAACAGTAATACGGCAAATGAAACGGGTGCAGGTAGAAAGCGTACCCGCAGGATCAATCTGAACGCAGCATTTGCAGAAGAAGAGCCTCAGACCGAAGAAGACCGGATCGCAGCAGATATGATGTCGGCGAACGGCAATACGGTGGATTTTACCGCATAATAAATAACGAAAGGAGAAAAAGGAAATGGCATTGGTTGCACCCGTGGAAAACGGTAAGATCGTAGAGACCGCATCTCAGACTTCCGTGAGTAAAGCTGCAAAGTCTAGCAGCGGAATGGACAAGGAAGCATTTTTACAGCTTCTGGTAGCACAGATGAAATATCAGGATCCTCTGGAGCCTACGTCCAATACGGAATACATAGCACAGTATGCACAGTTCTCACAGGTAGAGCAGATGCAGAATATGTCCAACAGTATGGATCTGCAGAGAGCAAGTTCTCTGGTAGGCAAGGAGGTCTATATCAAGACCACCACATCCTCCGGCGATACCAAACTGGTGCAGGGAAAAGTGGATTATGTGTCCTACGAGAACAACAAAGCTTACCTTTATATCAACGAAAAGAAGTACTCCATTGATGATCTGGATTCCGTAGTGGATACGGATTATCTGAATGCGTACAACAAGGCTTACAACTTTACCGTAAAGCTGAACAAGCTTCCTAATGTAAACGGCATTGATTCCAGTGATGGCAAGACCATTGATGATCTGGAGAAGGAATACAACGATATGACTGATTACGAGAAATCCTTCCTGGCAAAAGATACCGTGAACAGCTTGAATAAGTACATTGAACGTCTCAAGGAGATCCGCAAAGCTGCCGAAGAAGCAGAAGAAAAGAAGGATACCGAGAGCAAGGATGAGTCAGAAGAAACTGACAGCACAGAGAGCGTATAATGCAGTAAGCAGCTGACGCAGAGGGGCAGATGGATATGGATATTCAGAACAACAGTTTTCTGTCCATTGACCAGTTGGCAAATCAGTACTTAAACAGCAGCCGCAAGACCGTAAAAGCAGCACAGGAAAATCTGGTATCTTTCCAGGAGATCCTACAGAACAAAAGCCAGGAACAGAATGTTTCCGGAACGCAGGATCTGAAATTCTCCAAGCATGCCGCCGTACGGCTGGAAAACAGAGGCATTGAGCTGACAGACGCACAGCTGGAACGCTTGAATGGCGGAGCAAGAAAAGCGGGACAGAAGGGAATCAGGGATTCTCTGGTGATCGTGGATGACTTGGCCTTTATTGTGAATGTACCCAATAAGACCGTGGTGACTGCCATGAACAGCAGAGAAACCGAAGAAAACGTATTTACAAATATTAACGGAGCCGTTATTATGTAGACCGGACCAGGGATGGAGGTCATGCTCCCTTGAATGACAGAGAGGGAGCACGGTTCCAATACAGGAGGAACAAAGCACTATGATGAGATCATTGTATTCTGGCGTAGCAGGACTTAAGACACACCAGACCAGAATGGACGTAATCGGTAATAATATTGCCAACGTCAACACAACAGCTTACAAATCCAGTTCCATGACTTTCAGTGAACTGATGAGCCAGACCACACAGAAGGCCAGTGGTGCCAACGCTACCACTGGTGTCGGCGGTACCAATGCCAAGCAGATCGGTCTGGGCGTTAAGGCAGGAGCTATCAATACTGCCATTACCACGCAGGGTTCCGCGCAGTCTACCGGCAACCCCTTTGATATCATGATCACCGGAGACAACTTCTTCGTAGTCAGCAACGGCTCCGAGAATTTCTTCACCAGAGACGGCTCTTTCTATGTAGATGGTGCCGGCAACCTGGCAATGACCAGCACCGGTTACAATGTTATGGGCTGGGGCGTGGATAAGACTACAGGTAACATCAAGCAGGATACCGTAACTGCACTGCGTATTATGAGTACGGCAAATATGACATATCCTCCTGAGGCTACCACACAGGCAAATATTTCCGGTATTCTGGATGAGAACGATAAGGATGTGACCAGTGCCAACGGTAAGACCGTAAACCTGAACTTCTTCGATGCGAGAGGTTACAGTTATACTGCAAAATTTACCTTTAAACAGTCTGGCGAACCGAACACCAATGTTTATAGTATGGAACTGACGAAACTGCTGGATTCCACCGGAGCAGAGATCGATATTTCCGCACTGGATTTCGGAAACCGTACCCAGCAGAAGATGGAGACTAAGGTGACATTGAATACCGATGCCTACAAGTGGGATGGAACGATGCTGAAAACAAAGGATGGAACCAAAGATATAGCTGACCTGACGAAAATTTTTAATGCTGATGGAAGCCTGATTGATACTTCAAACAATGCTACAGCAGCAAAGGAACAGCAGGAGGCTTTGGATGCCATTGCAGCAGCTTATGGATATGAGGGATCTACCAATGAATTTTTGAATTTGTATATTACCAGCCCTACAGACACAACGCAACAGCTTACCATGCAGCAGCTGCTTGGCAATATGAGATCTGGTACCGGAGATCAGCTGCTTCCGGCAGACGGCAGTGCTATTACCATGGAAGGTCGTTATTTTGAAGGAACTACTGTGGTATTCAATAAAGACACCGGTAAACTGGAAAGTGTCGGCGGTTCTACTACAAACTTGGGCATTAATGCAGCATTTTCACAGTTAGGTGGCAACTTCTCCGATATTACCATCGACCTGTCCGAATGCACCAACTACGATAACAAGGGTACTTCCACCATCGGTGCCACCAGTGGTGACCTGGACGGACTGGGAACCGGACGTCGTCCGGGAGATATGATCGGTGTATTCATTCAGAAGGATGGTATGATTTACGCAAGCTATGACAACGGTATGACCAAACTGTTAGGCCAGATTGCTACCGCAGCATTTGCCAATGCTTCCGGCCTGGAGAAGCAGGGAGACAACCTTTACTCTGCAACCCTGAACTCCGGTGAGTTCGATGGTATCGGCGTAGACATCACCGCAGGCGGTGGATACATGTCCACCGGTCATCTGGAGATGAGTAATGTAGACCTGTCTTCCGAGTTTACTGAGATGATCACCACTCAGAGAGGTTTCCAGGCCAACAGCCGTATCATTACCGTATCCGATACTTTGTTGGAAGAACTGACCAATCTGAAGCGTTAATAAAACGTTAAAAATGCAATATACGTATAAAGGGGATAGGAATGCTACCTGTCCCTTTTGTATGTATAAAAGATCAAGGGAAAAAAGTACTATAACAAAATTGGAGAATGTGGTAAAAGTCATAAACTACAGAAGATATTGAACAATGAATGGGGAAGGAGAAAACAGTATGATAGAAGTTACGAAGATCAATGGGGTCAAGGTGTTGGTGAATCCGGATCTGATCGAACTGGTAGAAGAGACCCCTGATACGGTGCTGACTCTCACCACAGGCAGGAAAATAATTGTAAAAGAAAGTAGACAAGAAATAAAAAATCTTGTAATATTATACAGAAAGGATATTTTTGCAAAATAATTTGCAGAATGCCAGGTGATTTAAGTGGATATAGCATCTTTAGCAGGAATATTATTAGCGTTATTCATGTTGGTATTTGGTATCATAAGCTCTGCGGGTGTCGGAGGATTCAGAGAATATCTGGATCCGGCTTCTGCAATTATTACATTCGGTGGAGCTTTCTCCTGTACCCTCATGTCCATGAGCTTACAGAATTACATAGCGGGTCTGAAATCCTTTACTCTGATCTTCAAGGCACCGGCACTGAATACTTCCGAGATGATCGGCAAGATCATAGAGCTTTCCAATGTGGCACGTAAGGAAGGTCTGCTGTCTCTGGAAGAAGCAGCAACGGATCTGGAGGAACCTTTCCTGAAAAAGGGAATTCTTCTGATCGTCGATGGTACCGATCCCGAACTGGTACGTGCCATCATGGAGACAGAACTGGTAAGTGTAGAGGGAAGACATAAAGAGACGATCGGTTTCTGGGATACACTGGCGGCCATGGGCCCTGCCTGGGGTATGATCGGTACCCTGATCGGTCTGGTAGATATGTTGTATCACATGGACGATCCGTCCACACTGGGACCTGCAATGGCAGTGGCGTTGATTACTACATTGTACGGATCCTTGCTGGCAAACTGGATTTGTACGCCTGTTTCCAATAAATTAAAAGCAGATAATGCTGTGGAAATGCAGCAGAAGGAAGTTATGATTGAGGGGCTTTTATCCATACAGGCTGGTGAAAATCCCCGTGTCATCGAAGAAAAACTGAAGTCATTCCTTCCTCCGAAGGACAGAACAAGTGCAGATGGTGAAGAGGAAGCAGGGGGTGAAGCATAATGGCAAAACGTAAGCCTGAAGATCCACCTGCTGGATCCCCGGCATGGATGACCACATTCAGTGACCTGATGAACTTGCTGCTGTGCTTCTTTGTTATGTTGTTTTCCATGTCTTCGATAGATGCAACCAAGTACAGCGAAATGGCAGCAGCTATGTCGAACAGCACTTTTAGCATTTTCAATGCCGGATCCACGGCAATCGGTGAGGGTATCCTGATCAGCAACGGCGTCAGCCAGTTGAATGATCTGGATGAGTATATCAGTAATGCCGGAAGAAACGCAGACAGTGAGACGGATTCTGATAATTATGAGAAATATGACAGCGCAGAAGCTTTGGAAGAGGCACTGAATGAGAAAAATCTGGAGAGCAACGAAGAACTGGCTGAAACAGTACAGGAAGCTCTGGTGGAGGACAGCCTTGCAGATCAGGTCAGTGTGTCATTTACGGCACAATATGTGCAGTTATCTATGAAGGGAGCGCTGTTGTTTGATTCCGGAAGTGACAGCCTGAAGGATCAGGCTAAGGCAGTTCTGGACAAGGTGGGAGTGATCCTGGAACGTTACGGAAGTAATTCCACCATAGAAATCGAAGGACATACAGATAATGTCCCTATTCACAGTGCGAGGTTTGCCGATAATGAAGAATTGAGCAGCGCCAGAGCACTTTCCGTGTTCTATTATCTGACAGAGACTACCTCTCTGGATCCATCTGATCTGAGACACGCAGGGATGGGTGACCGTGTACCGGTAGCTGATAACTCCACAGAAGAGGGGCGCAGCAAGAACCGGCGTGTAGAGATCAGAATCTATAATCCATCCACAACATATTAGTGTGGAGAGGGAAAGGAAGCATAAGACCAATGAAGAAAAATCTGATGACAGTATTGATTCTGGCACTGCTGGTGGTGAACATTGTGTTGACCAGCGTCATGCTTGTGAGCATTGTGGGTACGAATAAGAAGACCGCACAACTGGTAGACAATATTACGACTGCCATGAATCTGGAACTTACCGTTCCGGGGGATGAAGAAACAACGAATGTTGCCCTTACCGATACAGAGGTATATAATATTGCAGACTCCATGACAATTCCTCTGAAGAGCGAAGCAGGAGCAAAACAGGATTACATTATGTTTGATGTATCTTTGTCTATCAACAAGAAGCATAAGGATTATAAGACCTATGGCAGCAGTGACACGCTGGCAAGCTATGAGAACCTGATCAAGGATGCTATCACGGCTACCGTTTCCGCACATACAGAGGATGAGTGCAGAGAGGATATGGAAGGCTTAAAAGAGGAGATTCTGAAGTCTGTTCAGGATCTATTCCAATCCGACTTCATCTATAAGGTCGCAATCAGCGGAGTGAAATTCGGCTGATGAAGCGGGAAAATAAGATGACAGGAGGTGAGGGCCTGTGAGTGATATACTTTCACAAAGTGAAATTGATAATCTTCTGAAACAGTTGTCTGAGGGAGACCTGGATGTAGACCAGATCCAGGGGGAGGACGATAAGCAGGTCAAAAACTATGACTTCAGCCGCCCTACCAAATTCTCCAAAGAACATTTACGAACCCTGGAGATCATATTCGAGCATTACAGCCGACTGATCTCTACGAACCTTCCGGTATATCTGCGCAAGAACGTGCAGGTATCGGTAGCAAGTTCGGAAACGGTTACTTTCAGTGAGTTCTCCAACGCACTTTCGAATCCGTCGGTGCTTGGAATTGTTAATTTTGCACCACTCAACGGCAATATTATTATAGAGATTGCAACCAATCTATGTTATGCCATGCTGGATCGTATGCTGGGAGGCAGCGGCCAGCCATTGGAAAAGAGCAGAGATTTTTCCGATATAGAGCTGACAATCTTACAGAAGCTTTTGGTCATGTTTACGCAGCTGATGCGTGAGCCCTGGAAAAATGTTGTTGAAATCTCACCGGTATTAAGCCGGCTGGAAACGAATCCCCAGTTTGCACAGGTAATTGCTCCCAGCGATATGATCGCTATTGTTACCCTGAATATGAAAATCGGGGATGTCGAAGGAATGGTAAATATCTGTCTTCCTTTCTTTACACTGGAAGATGTGATGGATAAACTGAACACCAAATACTGGTTCTCCACAATGCAGGAGAATCACGATGAACACTACGAGGAGTACATTGAGTCCATGATCCGGAGAGTAGATATTCCGATTAAGGCAGTGCTGGGAAAGAGCACCATTTCGGTGAATGATTTCCTGAATCTGCAGGTGGGCGACTGTATCCGGCTGGATTCCAGAGTCGATACCGACATGAATGTGTATGTGGGCAATATTAAAAAGTTCACGGCACTGCCCGGTACGGATAGAGATTCGTATGCTGTTCAGATCACATCGGTGATCAGAGAGGAGGAGTAACGATGGATGGGATGTTATCTCAGGATGAGATAAATGCCCTGCTGCAAGGTATGGATCTGTCGGATACCGCGGATGGCGGTGATGCGGCAGCAGATCCGGCACCGGAGAACAGTACGGCTGAAAATTATAATAATGAGAATGAAGCTGCGGAGAACGCAGCACCGGTTGTCAGTGACGGAGAGGAACTGACGGATGTAGAGAAGGATGCGATTGGCGAGGTGGCCAATATCAGTATGGGATCCTCTGCCACAACCCTATATTCACTGGTAAACCGCAAAGTAAATATTACAACTCCTGTGGTTACGCTGGCTACATGGAAAAACCTGCTGGACGCCTATGAAAAGCCCTGTGTATTTATTCAGATCAAATATACCCAGGGACTGGACGGTACCAATATTCTGGTATTAAAAGAACATGATGTAAAAGTTATCACTGACCTGATGATGGGCGGTGACGGTACGAATACAGATGGAGAACTGGGAGAACTGCACCTGAGTGCAATTTCCGAGGCGATGAACCAGATGATGGGCTCCGCAGCGACTTCCCTTTCCACACTGTTGCAGACGGTAATTGATATCAGCCCGCCTGAGGCTTCTCTTTTTGATCTGACAGAGGTAAAGGATGGCAAGGAAATATCTCCGTTTTTAGGAGGAACCTTTGTAAAAATCGCATTCCGTATGCAAATCGATGATCTGGTAGACAGTTCTATCATGCAGTTGTATCCCATCGATTTTGCCCGTAAACTGGTAGAGACCTTTATCAATACCCAGATGGGAAGCTTGGAGGAAAGCAACGATCAGGCAGCAACTCAGCCGGAAAGCATACCTGCTCCCGCAGCAGCTCCGCAGAACAATGCAGGACAGATGAATGCCGGCGCAAACAATATGACTCAGATGAATATGCAGCAGCCGGATCCCATGGCTATGAATCATATGAATGGCATGAATCAGATGGGGAACATAGGAATGCAACAGATGAATGGCATGGGCATGATGAACCAGATGGGTGGCATGGGTATGAATCAGATGCCCGGCATGGACATGAATAGCATGAACCAGATGGGGATGAATGGTATGCCTCAGATGGGAATGCAGCAGATGGGGAACATGGGAATGCAACAGATGAATGGCATGGGCATGATGAACCAGATGGGCAATATGGGAATGCCGCAGCAGAATGTCAATGTGCAGCCTGCACAGTTCCAGAGCTTCTCAAATGACAGCGTGGGACTTTCCGGACAGGAAAATATTGGTCTGATCAAAGATGTCCCTTTGGAAGTTACCGTAGAGCTTGGCAGAACGAAGAAATCCATTTCCGAGATTCTGGAGTTCTCACCGGGTACGATCATTGAACTGGATCGTATTGCAGGAGAACCGATCGATGTTCTGGTAAACGGAAAATTTGTAGCCAAGGGTGAAGTTGTTGTAATTGAAGAAAGCTTTGGCGTCCGTATTACAGAAATTATTAAATAAAACAGAGAATAGACCAAACAAATGGAGGGAAATTAAATGGCAAAGAATATTTTGATCTGCGATGATGCAGCGTTCATGAGAATGATGATTAAGGACATTCTGACCAAGAACGGTTACAATGTTGCAGGAGAAGCAGAGAACGGAATGAAGGCAGTGGAGAAGTTCAAGGAAGTGAATCCCGATCTGGTTCTGATGGACATCACCATGCCTGAGATGGACGGCATCCAGGCACTGAAGGAGATCAAGAAGTTAGACGGTGGCGCTAAGGTTATCATGTGTTCTGCAATGGGCCAGCAGGCAATGGTTATCGAGTCTATCCAGGCCGGTGCCAAAGATTTCATTGTAAAACCTTTTCAGGCAGAACGTGTTATTGAAGCTGTGAAAAAGGTAGTGGGTTAATGATCATACTTACCGGAAAAGCAGACAGTTATGCCCAGTTCATTACAGTATTGTTCATCTTTGTGGCAGTACTGGCGGTAACCGCATTGGTAACGAAATGGATCGCAGGATACCAGAAACAACAGGGAGCGGCAGGCAATATTGAAGTGAGAGAGACCGTTCGGATCGCAAATAACAAATACATTCAGCTGGTCCGGATCGGTGAGTCTTATTTTGCCATTGCGGTCTGCAAGGATACCGTAACGGCCCTGGGACAGATTCCTGCAGAACAACTTAAAGGTAAGACTACATTGGAAAGTACTTCCGGGTTCCGGGAATTATTGGAACGTGCGGCGAAGAAAGAGAATGAAGAGAAAGATCATTGATGCAAGTATAAAATTAAAGACGATTATCTATATGGTATGCCTGCTGGTCACGGTAGGCATATTGTGTATTTGTACGCCGGTAAAGGTGCAGGCATCGGAGCGTCATCTGACGGGAGATACGGAAGTTTCCACGGTGATCAATCCGGCGGGAACAGCCACGACCCCGGAAGAGGTAGGACAGCTGAATACGGCGAATACTGTCAGCATTACCTACAATAACGGTAACGGACAGATCAACGGTGCGCTTCGGATTCTGATCACTCTGACGCTGATCGCACTGGCACCGACCATTATTATCATGATGACCTCTTTTACGAGGATCATCATCGTGCTGCATTTTACCAGGTCTGCACTGAATACCCAGACGGCACCGCCGAACCAGATCCTGATCGGACTGGCACTGATCCTGACATTTTTCATTATGGAGCCTACGATCACGAGGATCAATGAGGAAGCAATCCAGCCTTTTGAGGAGGGCACGATCGATCAGGATGAGGCTCTGGAAAAAGGCATGGCACCCTTACGGGAATTTATGTATCCACAGACTCAGGTGAAGGATGTGGAACTGTTCATGGATATCGCAGGACAGGAGTGGGACGGAACCCTGGAGGATATTCCGAATTCCGTGCTGGTTCCCAGCTTTATGATCAGCGAACTGCGAATTGCGTTCTGGATCGGCTTTACGATCTATATTCCTTTTATTGTAATTGATATGGTAGTGGCATCCACTCTGATGAGTATGGGTATGATGATGCTGCCGCCGACGACGATCTCCATGCCCTTCAAGATCCTGCTGTTCGTACTGGCAGACGGTTGGGCACTGATCATAGGGCAACTGGTACAGACATTTTATTAGATTCGTAAGATGAGGTTTTGCTATGACGATAGATGCAGTATCGGAAATGACGAATAATGCGTTATATGTGATCATCAAGGTATCCCTGCCGGTGTTGCTGGTATCCCTGGTTGTTGGTCTGGTCATCAGTATTTTCCAGACAGTGACTTCCATTCAGGAGCAGACACTGACCTTTGTACCGAAGATCGTTGCCATCTTTTTGTGTCTGATGGTTATCGGACACTGGATGATGAACACGATGGTGGAGTACACGGTGCAATTGTGGTCAAGTTTCAGCCAGTATGTACATAGGTGACGGGAAGAAATATGGTAGATCTTTCTTTTTCAATATATGATCTTGAATATTTTCTGCTGATATTCGTAAGAGTATCCTGCTTTGTATATATAGCACCTTATTTCGGGATGAATGATACCCCGGCCAGAATCCGGATCGGCATCAGCTTTTTTACGGCGTGGCTGCTATATGAGACGCTGACGCCGGTGGATGCGGTAGTTGTTGACACTGTGATGGAATATGCGGTGATCGTCATGAAAGAGGCAATTGCCGGGCTACTGATCGGTTTCGGGGCCAATATCTGTATGGCAGTCGTGAATTTTGCCGGTTCCATTGCTGACATGGAGACAGGCCTGTCCATGGCTACGTTACTGGATCCGGCTACGAAAGAGACCACCAGCATTACCGGTGTCTTGTATCAGTATTCTTTTATGCTGATGCTGATCGCTTCCGGAATGTACCGGTATCTCTTCGGAGCTTTGGCAGATAGTTTTACATTGATCCCGGTGAACGGGGTAGTGTTCCACGCAGACAGTCTGCTGCAGTCCATGACAGAATTTATGAGTGATTATATCCTGATCGGCTTTCGTATTGTATTGCCGATTTTTTGTGTGATATTGCTTCTGAATGCAATCCTGGGAGTGCTGGCCAAGGTATCTCCCCAGATGAATATGTTTGCAGTAGGTATTCAGCTGAAGGTTCTGGCGGGACTGACGGCGATGTTCCTTACCACCGGGATGCTTCCGGGGGCTGCAGATTTTGTCTATCAGGAAATGAAAAAGATGGTAGTATCTTTTATCGGAGGTATGATGTGATCCTGGAATATGATCTGCAATTCTTCGCAGCAGAAGGACAGGGCGGAGAGAAGACAGAGCCTGCTACCGAGAAAAAGCTGTCTGATGCCAGAAAAGAAGGTCAGGTTGCCAAAAGCCGTGAGATTGCCAACGGGCTGGGTCTGCTGACGGTATTTCTGGTATTGAAAATATGGGTGGGACACATGGGGTATCAGTTTATAAATGTGTTCAGCGTCATTTACGGGAGAATTCCCGAGGTGGTGACTTTCTGGCACGGTAACATGCCACAGCAGGATACCGCAGTCGCATTCCGGCAGATGCTTTTACAAGCCATCATCATTATGGCACCGATCCTTTTGCTGGGATTAGTGGTGGCATTTTTGAGCGATGTAATACAGGTGGGCTGGAAGCCTACGGGAAAACCGCTACAGCCCAAGTTCAGTAAATTGAACCCGCTTTCGGGCTTCAAAAGAATTTTTTCTGTCAATGCGTTGGTGGAACTGATCAAGTCCATTCTGAAGATTGGATTGATCACTTACATATGTTATAATTATCTGAAGGATAAATGGCCTCTGCTGTTTTCATTGTATGATATGGATTTGATGCAGTCTATTGCATTGATTGGTGAAATAGTGACAGATCTGGGGATCCGGGTGTCGCTGGTCTATATGATCATCGCCGCTGCTGACTTTATCTACCAGAAGTATAAATTCAGCAAAGACATGCGAATGACCAAGCAGGAGATCAAGGAAGAGTACAAGCAACAGGAAGGTGATCCGCAGATTAAGGGCCGTATCCGGCAGAAGATGCAGGAAGCTTCCCGGCGCAGAATGATGCAGAATCTGCCCCAGGCGGATGTGGTCATCACGAACCCCACCCATTATGCTGTAGCGATCAAATACGATCCGGAGGTGGCGGATGCCCCTATTGTGATTGCAAAAGGTGAGGATTATCTGGCAGCGAAGATCAAAGAGATCGCCAGGGAGCATCAGATAGAAATCGTAGAAAACAAACCACTTGCCAGAATGCTGTATGCAAACGTGGATGTGGGACAGGCGGTGCCGCCGGAACTGTACCAGGCGGTAGCAGAAGTCCTGGCGTTTGTATATCATCTGCAGGGGAAAGTATAAAGAAGAATCATAAATATTAGAAAAAGATGAAAATACACAAAAAGAGAAAGGAGGTCAGGCACAGATGAAAATGAAAAAAGCGGATGTGGCGGTAGCAATTTATATCATGGCTGCCATTATCATGTTTATTGTGCCGATTCCCTCCTGGCTGCTGGATATTCTGTTAGCAATTAATATTTCCGTGGCGCTGACAATCCTGTTCGCCACGATGTTCAGTAAGGAAGTACTGGATATGTCCTTCTTCCCTACGATGCTGCTGTTTACCACAATCTTCCGTATTGCGCTGAATACCTCATCCACCCGTCTGATCCTGAGAGACGGTAATGCAGGTAATGTCGTGGAAACCTTCGGTGAGTTCGTAGGTGGCGGTGATCTGGTCATCGGTGTCATTATCTTCATTATTCTGATCCTGATCCAGTTCATGGTCATCAACAAAGGTTCTGAACGTGTATCCGAAGTAACAGCGAGATTTACTCTGGATGCAATGCCCGGTAAGCAGATGGCTATTGATGCGGATCTGAACACCGGAGCCATTACAGATGCGGAAGCGAAGAAGAGAAGAGAGAAGATCCAGGAAGAGGCAAGCTTTTTCGGTTCCATGGATGGTGCTGTAAAATACGTAAAAGGAGATGCGGTTGCGGGTCTTCTGATCACCACCATCAATATTGTGGGCGGTATCATCATGGGAATGACGAGGCAGGGCATGGATATCACCAGTGCGTTGAATAAATACACTATCCTGACTATCGGCGACGGTCTGGTAAGCCAGATCCCCTCCCTGTTGATCTCACTGTCCACCGGTATTCTGGTGACCAAGGGAAGCAAGGATGCTGACTTCGGTACGACACTGGTAAGCCAGTTGTTTGGTGTACCCAAGGGTCTGTACCTGGTGGGAGCCATGCTGGCAATTCTGGGATTTGTGACGGAACTGAATACGATCCTGTTCGTGGGACTGGGACTGGTATTTATCATCGTAGCAAGAAATATCGAGGGTACGATAGAAGCAGCCCAGATCGAGCAGGAGGTGGACAGCGAAGAAGCTGCGGCGGAGGAGATCCGGCAGCCGGAAAATGTCAACAGTCTCCTGCAGGTGGATCCTATCGAGCTGGAATTCGGTTACGGTATCATTCCGCTGGCGGATGTGAACCAGGGTGGTGACCTGTTGGATCGTGTGGTTATGATCCGAAGACAGATCGCGCTGGAACTTGGTACGGTAGTGCCGATTATCCGTCTGCGTGATAATATCCAGTTGAATCCGAACCAGTATATCATCAAGATCAAAGGTATTCAGGTCAGTGAGGGAGAGATCCTGTTTGACCATTATATGGCAATGAATCCCGGTTATGTGGAAGAAGAGATTACGGGTATTCCTACCTTCGAACCATCCTTCCATCTGCCGGCTATCTGGATCACGGAAGGTCAGAGAGAGCGGGCGGAGAGTCTGGGCTATACCGTAGTAGATCCTCCATCCATCATTGCAACGCATCTGACGGAGATCATCCGCCAGCACATTGCGGAGCTGCTGACCAGACAGGATGTCCAGAACCTTATTAACAATGTCAAAGAGAACAATCCTTCTCTGGTGGACGAGCTGGTACCAAAGTTGTTGGGACTGGGCGAGATCCAGAAAGTATTGCAGAATCTGTTGCGGGAGGGAATCTCCATCCGGGATCTGCTGACGATTCTGGAGACTCTGGCGGATTATGCACCGACGACAAGGGATACCGATATCCTGACGGAGTATGTGAGACAGAGCTTAAAGAGAGCAATCTCCACCAAGTATTTCCCTTCCCACGAGACTACCAGTGTGCTGACGCTGGATCCAAAGATCGAGCAGGAAGTCATGGGAAGCGTAAAACAGACAGAGACAGGAGCTTTCCTGAATCTGGATCCCGCCAGAAGCAAAGCAATTCTCAATGCGGTGGGAGAAGAGATCAAAAAGCTGGAAAACATGGGAAAGACCCCCATTATCATGACATCACCGATCGTAAGAATGTATTTCAAGCGGCTGACCGAAGATTATTATCCGGATCTGGTCGTAGTGTCTTACAACGAAGTAGAATCGAATGTGGAATTACAGTCTGTGGGTATGGTCACAGCTTAAGATATTAAGCGCATTGAACCGACACAGGAACGAGGAACAGTATGATAATTAAGAAATTTACCGGGAAAACAGAAGCAGAGGCGACAGAGGCTGCGAAAAAAGAATTGGGAAACGGACTGGTGATCATGAATGTCCGTGAAGTGAAAAAGAAAGGGCTGTTCTCCTTTCTGTCACCGAAGCAGATCGAGGTGACCGCTGCGCTGGAGGATGAGTCCCCCCAGAAATCTGTGGTAAACAGTCTGAATCGTACGGAAGCTTCCGGGGCAGGTGTAGGTACGGCGAAGACGGTATCGATGAAAAACAGCACGGAAAATATAGAAAAAAAGCTGGATAGTCTGCAGACGCTTTTGGAAAGTCAGTTAAACAGCAGACCGGTAGCTGCAAATACGGAGAAGGCAGCGGAAGCACAGAAAGAAGCTTTGGACAGCGAAGCGGAAGCGGCAGTGGAAAAGCAGGAAGAAAAAGAGGACGAGCAGAATCCGGAGCAGGATAAGTTCATCCGTCTGCTGTATAACAAAATGCTGGATAATGAGATGGATGAAAAATATGTCAACAGTATTCTGGAGGATGCTTCCAAGACAAAGAAAGCGGATCTTCCCTTTGATTATCTACTGGCGAATATTTATCAGAAGATGGTGTTGAAATTCGGAAAATCCGAAGGAATCACTCCGGCGGAGGATGGACCGAGAATCGTATGGTTCATCGGACCTACCGGTGTGGGTAAGACGACTACCATCGCCAAACTGGCAGGAAAATATTGTGTGGAAGACAAGAAAAAGGTGGCTCTCCTTACGGCAGATACCTATCGTATTGCGGCAGCGGAGCAGCTGCGGACCTATGCCAATATTCTGGAGACACCTTTCCGCGTGATCTATACACCGGAGGAGTTGCAGACCGCCATTGATGATTACTGGGACTGTGATTATATTTTTATCGATACAGCGGGGAGATCGCACCAGAATGCGGAACAGTTGGAGAAAATGAAGGAAATGGTGGGTGGACTGAAGAGACCGGAGGACTATCAGGTATTTCTGGTATTAAGTGCTACCACAAAATACAGGGATCTCCAGAAGATCGCAGACTGTTACGGAAAGATCGCAAAGTTTGAGTTGATTTTTACAAAGTTGGATGAAACAGAAGCAGTGGGGAATCTGCTGAACATAAAGCTTTATACGGATGCACCGATCGCATATGTGACCTGTGGTCAAAACGTTCCGGATGACATGGAAATATTCAACCCACAGAAGACGGTGAAACAGATCCTTGGAGGCAAGGAGTAAAGCTTTTACAGAAAGGCGCAGAAAAATGGATCAGGCGGAACAGCTAAGGATCATTAAAGCAAATAACCAAATACGACCTACTGCAAGAGTCATTACCGTTACTTCCGGCAAGGGTGGCGTGGGAAAATCCAATATGTCCATCAATCTGGCAATTCAATTCCGCAAAATGGGCAAACGGGTGATCATTCTGGATGCGGATTTCGGGCTGGCGAACATCGAGATCATGTTCGGAGCAATACCGAAGCACAACCTGTGTGATCTGGTTTACGAGGGCAAGAGCATCAGTGATATCATTACCTGGGGCCCTATGGAAGTGGGATTTATTTCTGGTGGTTCGGGAATTGCCGGGATGGCCAATCTGGGAAAAGATGCCCTGACCTGTATCATACAGAATCTGGCGGAGCTGGATGCCCTGACGGATATCATTATCGTGGATACCGGAGCGGGAATCTCTGACAGTGTGTTGGAATTTCTGGTGGCCAGCGGGGAAGTGCTGCTGGTGACCACACCGGAGCCTACTTCCATCACGGATTCCTATTCTCTGCTGAAGGCACTGTACAGACATCCGAGATTCCAGGAGGATTTCACGAAGGTGATGATGGTGGCCAACCGGGTAAGTAATATCAAGGAAGGCCAGGTACTGTTCGACAAGCTGAATGCAGTCGTGACCAGATACCTGAAAATTCCCATGACTTATATGGGATGTGTACCTCAGGATCCTCAGGTCATGCAGGCGGTGATGCAGCAGGTACCCGTATCCATACAGAATCCGGGAGCAAAGGCAAGCCAGGCTTATCAGAGAATCGCAGAGAGAATGTGCGAAAAAGAAGACGATACAGCGCAGGAGCAGCAGCCCAGGCGCGGAATGGCAGCATTTTTTTCTCACATTATAGGTACGAGAAATGGAGCTACAAAACAGTCCAGATAAGAGAGGTATGAACTTATGTTATCCAGATTTGTGGAAGAAGGATCGAAAATAGAGCTCCGCGCATTGCAGCGGGGGGTGGAGGAAAAGGGAGCAGAAAGCACGGCAAAGGTGTACCAGAGCCGGGTGCTGCAGATTCTGTCGGAGGATACTCTGGAGATCTCCATGCCCATGGAGCAGACCAGACTGATACTTTTGCCGGTGGACTCGGAATACGACATGATCTTTTTCGAGGAGAACAGCCTCTACCAGTGCTTTGCAAGGATCATAGACCGGTACAAAAGCAACAACGTATATGTGCTGGTCATGGAACTGACCAGCAATCTGCGGAAATATCAGAGAAGAGAATATTATCGTTTCAGCTGCGCACTGGATATGTGTGCCAGAAATCTGGAGGAAGAAGAGATCCAGGCACTGGAGAAAAATTCTCCTTATGAACTGCAGCCGGGACTTCCTTTGAAACACAGCGTGATCGTGGACATCAGCGGCGGAGGACTGCGATTTGTGTCTACCCAGCGATATGAACCCGGCAGTCTGATCCTGTGCAGTTATCATCTGGTGAAAGACGGAGAACAGAAAAAGTACGAGGTGGTAGGCAAAGTACTGGCGGTAAGAGAACTGGAGAAACGCAAGGGGACGTTCGAACACCGGGTACAGTACTATAACCTGGACGTAAATACAAGAGAAGAAATCATCCGCTTTATTTTTGAAGAAGAGCGTAAGAGTCGTAAAAAGGAGAGATTGGACTAATGCCAAAAAAAATACTGGTTGTTGATGACTCTGCACTCATGAGAAGAGTGCTGTGTGATATAATAGATACTGACATAAGGTTCCAGGTGGCTGACCGGGCAAAAGACGGATTGGAAGCATTCGATCTGTTGAGCCGAAACAGTTACGACGCAGTTGTCCTGGATGTGAATATGCCGCGTATGAACGGCCTGCAGCTTTTACAGGAGCTGCGTAAATACAAGATTCCCGCCCGTGTGATGATGGCCAGCACCGATACGAAGGAAGGCGCCAGAACCACTCTGGATGCTCTGGAACTGGGAGCGTTGGATTTTGTACATAAGCCGGACAGCGCAGTAGACTGTCGTGGTGAGAATTTCCGCAGAGAATTCCTGCGGACACTGAATGTGGTAGCGAACAGCAAACTGCCGGTATTTGCCGAGGAAGCGAAGCTTACCGAGGAAAAAGGCACGGTAAAAGAGATGATGAAGATCATCAATCATCATCCGGTCAGCGTGTCGGGTAGCAAGGTCGTAGCCATTGCCAGTTCCACAGGAGGCCCGAAATCTCTCCAGTCGGTGATTCCCTTATTGCCGGCGAATCTGGATGCACCGGTGCTGGTAGTACAGCATATGCCTGTGGGATTCACAGCATCCCTTGCAGAACGGCTGGATAATTTGAGCCAGCTTCATGTAAAGGAAGCAGCAGAGGGAGAAGAACTGAAAAAGGGATGGGTCTACATCGCCATGGGCGGCAAACACCTTAATGTTGTCACATCCCCGGCTGGACGCCATACGCTGCATCTGTCGGAGGAACCTTACAGGGAAGGTGTCAGACCCTGTGCCAATTATATGTATGAGTCCCTGCAGACCAGCCGCTTTGATTCGGTAGTCTGTGCTGTTATGACGGGAATGGGAGCGGACGGAACGGAAGGAATCGGGAAACTGAAAGCTTCCAAAAAGTCCTATGTGATCGCACAGGATCAGGATACCAGCGTAGTATTTGGAATGCCTAAGAGTATCATCGTAGCCGGGCTGGCAGATCAGGTAGTACCGTTAGATCAGATCGCCCAGGAGATCATACTGCATGTAGGAGTAGTAAAGTAGCAAGCAATATATGCCGTTTCCGGCAATACCGTGACCGGCAGAATGGAGGAAGAGATGGACGTAAGCCAATATCTTGAAATTTTTCTGGATGAAACAAATGAACATCTGCAGAACTTGAACACACAGATTCTGGAACTGGAGTCAGATCCTGAAAACATGGACAATATCAATGAGATATTCCGTGCCGCGCATTCCCTGAAAGGAATGGCAGGAACCATGGGCTACAAGCGTATGCAGAACCTGACCCATGACATGGAGAATGTGTTCTCGGAAGTACGTAACGGCAATATTAAAGTAAAACCGGAAATGATCGATGTATTGTTCCAGTGTCTGGATGCTCTGGAAGAGTACAAGAACAATATTCAGGAGACCTCTGATGAGGGAACCAACGACAATGAGAATCTGATCAAGGCCCTGAATGATATTTTAAACGGTGGCAAGACGGAGGAGGCTCCCGCTGCCAAGGAAGAGGCTCCCACTGCCACAGCACCTGCAGCTGAATCCGGCGCAGACGGTGGTGAAAAATGGAATGATATTGCTTTTGATGACAGCCAGATCCGTGTGATCAAAGAGGCTATGAAGCAGGGTAAAAATGTATACGGCATCAATGTAGTGGTACAGGAAAGCTGTATCCTGAAGGCCGCAAGAGCATTCCTGGTATTCAAGGCAGTGGAGGAAAAAGGTGAGATCATCGTATCCATGCCCAGCGCACAGGATGTAGAGGATGAGAAGTTCGACAAGGACTTCACACTGATCGTTCTGTCTGATTACTCTCTGGATGATATTATCAAGTCCGCAGAGAGCGTATCTGAGATCGCACAGGTAACCGGTGCGGTACTGGAACTGGAGAAGACCAAGAATTACCATGCGGAAGAGGAAACAATCGAACCCGTAGAAGAGAAGAAGGAAGCAGTGGCAGAGGTCAAGGCTGCAGAACAGCCCAAGAAGGAAGAAAAGAAGCCTGTAGCCGCAGCCAAGGCACCGGAAAAGAAGCCCGCCAATAAGCCGGTCGTCAACCGTACCGTGCGTGTAGATATTGAAAAACTGGATTCCCTGATGAATCTGGTAAGTGAGCTGATCATTGCCAAGAACTCTCTGGTAGCTGCGTCCAGCAATGACCAGGGCAATAATTCCGCATTCAATGAGCAGATCGAGTATCTGGAAAACGTAACCACGAACCTTCATGAATCTGTAATGAAGGTACGAATGGTACCTATTGAGAGCGTTGTTGTGAAGTTCCCCAGAATGATCCGTGATCTGTCCAAGAAGCTGGACAAGAAGATGGAATTGTATATGAGTGGTGAAGAGACCGAACTGGATCGTACCGTAGTAGACGAGATCGGAGATCCTCTGATGCATCTGCTTCGTAATTCCGCAGACCATGGTCTGGAATCCGCAGAGGTACGTGCACAGCGTGGCAAGCCGGAACAGGGATCTATCTTCCTGGATGCTTATCAGGATGGTAATAACGTAGTCATCGAAGTAAGGGATGATGGTAACGGTATTGATGTAGAAGCTGTTAAGAATAAAGCAATCGAGCGTAATCTGGTAACCACGGAGCAGGCTGCTAATATGTCTGAGAAGGATATTATCAACCTGCTGTTCCAGCCTGGATTCTCTACTTCTGAGAAGGTGACCGACGTTTCCGGCAGAGGTGTAGGTCTGGATGTTGTTAAGTCCAAGATCGAATCCTTAAGCGGTGAAGTGGAAGTGAAATCCAAGTGGGGAGAGGGAAGTACCTGGACCATTCGACTGCCTCTGACCCTTGCAATTATCCAGGCACTGATGGTAGTCGTAGGAGGAGAAAAATATGCGATCTCTCTGGGATCCATCCAGACGATTGAAGATATCTCTCCCAACGATATCAAACTGGTAGAGAACAAAGAAGTGATCAACTTGAGAGGAACCGTGATTCCTCTGATCCGTCTGACCGAGGTACTGGATGTAGAGAGTACCAGATCCCCTGAGGACAACCTGATCGTTGTCATTGTCAAGAAGGGCGATAAGATGGCAGGTCTGGTTATCGACGAACTGATCGGACAGCAGGAGATCGTTATAAAGTCTCTTGGCAAATACATCAAGCAGTGCAAATTCATCAGTGGTGCAACGATCCTTGGTGACGGCGAAGTAGCACTGATCCTGGATGCCAACGCATTACTGTAAGGAGGGAGATGACAGTTATGGAAGAACTTAGCATGAAAGAAACTTTAAAGGCCGGAGACGAGCGTAAAGTTGAGGAGGATTTTTTCCAGTATATTGTGATCCGCCTCGGAGATGAGCAGTACGGTATCGATATCCGATACATTGACAATATTGTAAGAATGCAGCATATCACCAGAGTGCCCAAGGTACCCGCATATTTAAAAGGTGTCATCAATCTGCGTGGTGAGGTTCTGCCGGTCATGAGTCTTCGCGTGAAGATGGGACTGGAGGCAGACGAACTGACCCGTGCTACCAGAATCATCATTCTGAAGCAGGAACAGCAGGGCAGTGTAGGAATCATTGTGGATGAAGTAAGGGAAGTAGTGACTCTGGGAAGCAGTGAGATTGAGAAATTATCACAGAATACCGCTGAGAGTAAAAAGAGCTTTATTACAGGTGTAGGCAAACACAATGGGGAACTGATCTCTCTGTTGGATCTGAATTCCATCACATTGGAGGAAAATGCATAAAGGAGACTGATCCATGGGAGATCTGAGTTTAGAGAAAGTTTCGGAAACATATCTGGACGTTTTAAAAGAAATTGGCAACATTGGAGCGGGCAACGCTATGACAGCACTCTCCCAGATGCTGAACTGTAAGGTAGATATGAAGGTACCGCAGGTAAAGCTTTTGGATTTCAACGAAGTAGGAGCATTGATGGGAGGAGAAGAGCAGGTAATGGTCGGTGTCTTCCTGGGAGTGGAAGGAGATATCACCGGCAGCATGATGTTTCTGGTAGAACAGGGCAGTGCAAAGCATCTTCTGCATAAGATTCTGGGAGATATGGTACAGCAGGAAGGCTTTTCCGAAATCGAGTTTTCTGCCATGCAGGAGATCGGCAATATTATCACGGGAGCTTATCTGAATTCCCTGTCCACGTTGACGAATCTGAAGATCATTCCTACCCCGCCGTCTCTGACCCTGGACATGGCAGGAGCTATTCTCAGCGTTCCAGCCATTGAATTCGGAACATTGGGAGACAAGATTTTGCTGATACAGTCTCAGTTTTACGATGAAGTTGAGATCGACGGATATTTTATTCTGGTTCCCGATATTGAGTCCTACCCGAAGATCCTGAAATCTTTGGGAATACCTGTAGCATAGATTCAGGAGCGCAGAAGAAGGGGAGCAGAATGAGCGAGATTATTAAAGTAGGGATGGCGGATCTGAAGACCTGTGTAAGCCCAGATGGAGTGACAACTCTGGGACTGGGCTCCTGCGTGGGAATCGCAATCCGCGACCCGGTGACAAAAATAGGCGGTCTGGCACATATTATGCTGCCGGACAGCACTTCGATCCGTAACAGCAGTCAGAACATTGCAAAATTTGCAGATACCGGAATCGATGAACTGGTACGACAGATGGAGAAGCTGGGAGCCAAAAAAGCGAGAATGGTTGCCAAGATTGCTGGCGGGGCTACTATGTTCACGTTTCAGGGGAAAAACGACATGATGCAGGTGGGGGACCGTAACGTGGAGGCTGTGAAGAAGAAACTGAAAGAGATCAGTATTCCTATTTTGGCACAGGATACAGGTAAGAATTACGGAAGAACCGTAACTTTTTATCCGGAGACCGGAGAGTTCCATATTCGTGCGGTAGGAAAGAGTGAGTCCATCATTTAAGGATGGATGACCGGATGGGTAAATTATGAACAGAAAGAATATGCCATTGCTTTTGATGCTGATCGCAGGTGCGTGTACCTGGATCGTAACGCTGGTGAGAAGTTATTCGTTACTGGCAAGTCTTGTGGCACTTTTTACTGTTATGCTGCTGTTTTATTGTCTTGGAAGTGTGATCCGGCTGTTGCTGGACCGGTTCGACAGACAGAATGAAGAGAAGGCAAAACAGGAGCAGGAAGAAAAAGAGAAGGCTTTACAAGAGGAAGAAGCTGCTGGGTCACAGGAGGACACAGCGCAGAAGGGTGTAAGCGATTCGAATGGATGAAGCCGGTAAGAAAAGGTTATTAGAAGAATATGCTGCTAATAAACGACCGGAGACCAGAGAACAGTTGATACTGGAGTATGCTCCGCTAGTCAAGGCAGTAGCGGGACGGCTGAGTATGTATCTGGGCTATAATGTGGATTACGAAGACCTGGTCAGTTACGGGATTTTTGGACTGATTGATGCCATTGACAAGTTCGACTGCCTCAAAGAGGTAAAGTTCGAGACTTATGCCAGTCTGAGGATCCGGGGAGCCATTCTGGACCAGATCCGTAAAATGGATTGGATTCCCCGAACGATAAGACAACGGCAGAAGAAGATCGACGCGGTCATCAAGGAAGTGGAACAGACCACGGGACGCAGTGCAACGGATGAAGACATTGCAGCGGGACTGGGAATTTCTTCAGAGGAATATCTGGACTGGCAGTCACAGATGAAGATCACCGGCCTGATATCCCTGAACGAGTATATGGATCAGGGAAGTGATGTCTCACAGGATTATAGCAGACATACGACAGCACGTTTTGATGGTCCGGAAGAAAGTGTGGAAAAAGAAGAACTGACCAAGGTTCTGGGAGAAGCACTGGAACTTCTGACGGAAAAGGAAAAGAAAGTAGTTACGCTATATTATTATGAGGATCTGACATTGAAGGAAATCAGTAACATTCTGGAGGTGTCGGAGTCCAGGGTATCCCAGCTACATACCCGTGCTTTACAGAAAATGAAGACAAAAATGGGAGACTACATGGGACTTTTGTAGAACCTCGTTGACCCGTAATGGAATGCGGGATGGGAAGGCAGAGGAAAAGGCGTATGCAGAATGGCTATTTTCAAGTGGTGAGAACACCGGGAGGTTATGGATTACAGATCTTCCAACCCAAGGATGGAGGAGAGGACGTAAGACTGCAGGAGGTAATGGATTATCTGGACAGACAATCCGTACCTTATGATCCTGTGTCCCTCAAGAAGGCAATTCTTGCGGAAGAGAATAATGTCTGCTTCCTGGAGAGAAAGGATTGCCCGGAGATCGAGGAGAGCTGTCAGATCACAGTCAGTCAGGATAATATGCAGGCAGTCATACGCTTCTATCCGGCGTCCCAGACCGGAAAACGTGCGACGATGGACAGTGTGATCAAGGATCTGAGATATCACAGCATCGTCTATGGCATCCAGATGAGTGTTCTGCAGGATCATTTTATGTCTGACGGAATTTATTGCACCGATCTGGTAGTGGCCCGGGGAAAAGAACCCAGACATGGCACAGACGCCTATATCAAATATTATTTTAATACGGATGTTCACGCACAGCCGACACTGAAAGATGACGGGACGGTGGATTATTTCCATCTGAACATGATCAATCCCTGTAAAAAGGGACAGCTGCTGGCAGAGGTCATTCCGGAGGACGAGGGAGAGTACGGAACTACCGTACAGGGTGCCAAGATCCGGCCCAGACAGGTGAAAAAAGCCCATCTGGAGTTCGGCCATAATATAGAGATTTCCGAAGACCGGAGAAGACTCACTTCCCTGGTAGACGGACATGTTTCCCTGGTAGAGGGAAAGGTGTTTGTATCGGATGTTTACGAAGTGGAAAATGTGGATCTGTCTACCGGAAATATTGATTTTGAGGGCAGCGTGCAGGTAAATGGCAATGTTTCCTCCAATTTCGTCATCCGGGCAGGCAGCAATGTGATCATAAGCGGTGTCGTGGAAGGTGCCTACATTGAGGCTGGGGGCAATATCATCATTGCCCGCGGAATGAATGGTATGGCAAAGGGTACGCTGAAAGCTGGGGGCAATATTGTGGCAAAATTCCTGGAGAATGCTACAGCCAGTGCCGGAGGCTATGTCAGCACGGAGTCGATCCTGCACAGCAATGTGATAGCGGCAACAGAGATCCAGGTAACCGGCAAGCGAGGATTTATCACCGGCGGTCATGTACGTGCCGGACAGAAGATAGAGGTTAAGACGCTGGGGGCAATGCTGGGAGCGCCGACGGTAGTGGAAGTTGGTGTGGATCCGGAGAAAAAGGCAGAATATATGAAGATGCAGAAGGAAGTCTCCGAGATTGTGAAGAATATCCGCAGTCTGCAGCCGATCCTTGCGAATTTTGCAGAAAAAAAGAGTAAGGGAGTCCGTTTTACACCGGATCAGATCAACTATATCAGAAACACTGCAGCTTCCATGGAGACACTCAATAAGAGTCTGGAGGAAAAGAACCGGCGTATGCAGGAACTGCAGCTGGAGTTCAATCCGCAGGAGCGGGCCATGGTGCAGGTACGGGGAGAAGTGTACCCGGGTACTACGATCATCATCGGAGATTCTTCCATGCAGGTGAAGAGTACCTATCATTATTGCCGGTTCGAGCGCATTGACGGAGATGTGAAGTCCACACCACTGTAACCGGCAGCAGATTGTTTAAGGAACAGAAAATGGCAGAAAAGAGGAATGTCTTATGTCGTTTGGATCTTTGGAGGTTGCGTCGATCCCGCGAACGCAGGATTACACGACGATGAAGCAGAATGAAGACAATAAGGGTGCATTTCAACAGATGACGCTGGGAGAGCATGCACAGAAACAGAGTGAACAGCGGACCAGAGAAGTGCACAGCAGTGATAATGCAGACTGGTATACGGGGCAGTATGATGCCAAGGAAAAAGGAAAGAATGAGTATGCCGGTAACGGTGGTAAACACCGGAAAAAAGAAAATTCCGAAAAAGATGGTGTGGTGGTGACGAAACAGCATCAGGGATTTGACATTAAGATCTGAGAATACAAAGGAAAAGCAGTATGGGTATATTAGAAGTGGTTCTGCTGATCGCAGGAATCGTAATATTTATAGGAAGTTTTTTATTGCCTTCCGGAAAAGAAAGCGGAATCAATAAAGAAGCAGCAAAAGAAGAGATCAAAGGTCTTATGGAAGAAGAAATGCAGACAGTTCGCAGTCAGATGCAGGATAAAATGGACGAGACCTCGGAAGATGCGCTGGAGAAGGCGGAACGTTCCCTGGAACGTCTGACTAATGAAAAGATCATGGCAGTGAGTGAATATTCCGATACGGTATTGCAGGAGATTCACAAGAACCATGAGGAAGCCATGTTTTTATACGATATGCTGAACAATAAGCATGCCAATATCAAAGATACCGTATCCAAAATGGATAAGGCAGTGAAGGCGGCAGAAGACAAGGCTAAGGTCAAAGCGGAAGAGAACGTGAAGACACAGAAGGAGAATGTGACGGAAGAACAGCTGACAGAAGTACAGGAACCGGCAGAGACGATAGAGCCGTCCGGCTCCCCGGAGATCGGATTCATGGGGGAGACCGCAGAAGAAGGTCAGAACAATAACGAGAAGATTCTGGAAATGCACAGACAGGGCAAATCTACAGTGGCAATTGCCAAGGAACTGGGGCTGGGTGTCGGTGAAGTAAAGCTTGTGATCGACCTGTATAAGGCCTGACAGTAATCGTGTGAATTAAGGACGGAGATATCGATGAAATTAAAATATTATCTGCGAGGTCTCGGAATCGGTATGATCGTGACGGCATTGATCCTGGGAATCAGTTTTTCCAACCGGCAGGATCAGACATCCCAGATCATGACGGATGACCAGATCAGAGAGCGTGCGGCAGAACTTGGAATGGTGGACAGCAGTGAACTGACGCTGGCGGCACTGCAAAACAGTGAAAAACAGCCGACGGAAGGCACACCGGAGGAAACCACGCAGACACAGGAACAGAACAATATAGAAGCGGAACCGGAGACCACGGTTCCCACAGAGACACAGGCTACGGTGGAACCGGAGACAACTCAGGAACCGGAAGCTACAGCAGAGCCAGAGCCTGAGAAGACGGCGGAACCTGAAAAGACGGCGGGACCGGAGACAACCGCAGAGACAGAAGTAACCGAAGCACCACAGCGGACACAGACCGCCAGCATAACAATCCAGAGAGGCGATGATTCCGGCAGTGCCAGCAGACGGCTCTATGAGGCCGGACTGGTGGAGAATGCAAAGGCATTTGACAATTATTTATGCAACAACGGCTACAGCCGCAGTATCAATCCCGGCACATATGAGATCGCTCCCGGGACTTCCGAAGAGGAAATTGCTAAAATAATCACAGGAAAACATTAAAAACCCCTTGTCATAGGGGTTTTCCTATGTTATAATCGCACTGTTGTGACAAAAAACACGCCTTTCGATTTGACGATGGTGCTCCTGCCAAAATGCAGAGGTCTTCGCCAGAGCTAACCGGGTTCTTAACGCGTCCCGGCAGAAAAGAAATGCGGAAGATTTTAACCAAATGGAGGTAAAGACATGAGCGTTATTTCTATGAAGCAGTTACTTGAAGCAGGTGTTCATTTTGGACATCAGACCAGAAGATGGAACCCTAAGATGGCTCCTTACATCTTCACCGAGAGAAACGGTATCCACATCATCGACCTGCAGAAGTCCGTTGTAAAGGTTGACGAGGCTTACAAGGCAGTATCCGAGATCGCCGCACAGGGTGGCACTATTCTGTTCGTTGGTACCAAGAAGCAGGCACAGGACGCTGTAAAGGTTGAGGCTGAGCGTTGTGGTATGTACTATGTAAACGAGAGATGGTTGGGTGGTATGCTGACCAACTTCAGAACCATCCAGTCCCGTATCGCAAGACTGCATGCAATCGAGACCATGTCTCAGGACGGTACTTTCGATGTACTGCCTAAGAAGGAAGTTATTCAGTTAAAGAAAGAATGGGAGAAGCTGGAGAAGAACCTGGGCGGTATCAAGAACATGACCAGAGTTCCCGACGCTATCTTCGTTGTAGATCCCAAGAAGGAGAGAATCTGCGTACAGGAAGCTCATGCACTGGGCATCACTCTGATTGGTATCGGTGATACCAACTGTGATCCTGAAGAGCTGGATTACATCATCCCCGGTAATGATGACGCTATCAGAGCCGTTAAGCTGATCGTTTCCAAGATGGCTGATGCTGTGATCGAAGCAAAGCAGGGCGAAGCTGTATACAGTGACGCTGACGTTGCTACCGAGGCTGAGGATATCGAAGAGGTTGCAGCTGACGCTGAATAATCCGATTCCATAAGAAAAGCATAGGAACCCAGATTGCGATGCCTGTCATTACGGTCTGGGTTCTTGAGGATAATATATTAATTAAGAAGAGAGGATAAAAAAATGGCAATTACCGCATCTATGGTAAAAGAGCTCCGTGAAATGACCGGCGCTGGTATGATGGATTGTAAGAAGGCTCTGAACGAGACCAATGGAGATATGGACGCAGCTGTTGAGTTCCTGAGAAAGAACGGACAGGCTAAGGCTGAGAAGAAAGCAAGCCGTATCGCAGCAGAAGGTGTTGCTCGTGCAGCTATCTCCGCAGACGGCAAGACCGCTTGCGTAATCGAAGTAAACTCCGAGACCGACTTCGTTGCAAAGAACGAGACCTTTACTTCTTTCGTAGAGGCTGTTAATGCAGCAGCACTTGCTTCCGATTTACAGGGTGGCAAGGATGGCGAAGATATTGAAGCACTGTTAGCAGTTCCTTTCGAAGGCGCAACCGTTAAGGATGCTCTGGTAGAGAAGACTGCTACCATCGGTGAGAAGCTGTCCATTCGCCGTTTCGAGAAGGTAGCCGGAGATGTAGCAGTATCCTACATCCATGGTGGCGGCCGTATCGGTGTTATCGTTGCAGCTAACGGCGCATCTGATGACGCAGCAAGAGAAGCACTGACCAACATCGCTATGCAGGTAGCAGCTATGAATCCTACCTACATCAGCAGAAATGATATTTCCGCAGAAGAGCTGGCTAAGTTACAGGAGATCACTGTTGACGCAGCTCTGAACGATCCTGCATCCCTGCCTAAGCCCATTCTGAACAAGCTGATCGACAAGGCTATGAACAGTTCTGCATGGAGCGATGAGGACAAGGCTATCTACGAAGAGAAGAAGAGCAACATGAATTACCTGTTCAACTTTCTGTCCAAAGAAGCTGCAGCTGCTCTGGCTGAGCTGGCTATGGCTGACAAGGACGCTATCGTATCTGACAAGATCTTCAAGGGTCTGGCAGACGGTCGTGTATCCAAGCAGCTGAAGGAGATCTGCCTGTTAGATCAGACCTACGTTAAGGCTGAGGATGGCAAGCAGACCGTAGCTAAGTACCTGGAGAGCGTTAACAAGGCTCTGACCATCGCTAAGGTTGTTCGTTTCGAAGTTGGCGAAGGCATGGAAAAGAAGAACGAAGACTTCGCAGCAGAAGTTGCCGCTCAGATGAAAGGTTGATTATAGGATGATACGGTAGAAAAAGGCATACGCGAGTATGCCTCAGACTGTAGACAAAGCTCCTTCCTGTGAGGGAGCTTTTCTTGTGTCATG
>NZ_QUIU01000004.1:0-351 GCF_003480225.1 Clostridium sp. AM34-9AC | reverse complement strand
CCTTCCTGCGAGGGAGCTTTTCTTGTGTCATGACTGCAAAAATTATGTACTTACAAGCATATAAGAAGTAGTGAAAATGCCGTATTTACGGGACTTTTCACTACTTTTTTGGTATAATGAAAGTATCAAAATAAAGGCGGTGTTTCCTATGATGACACAGAATGCAGATAAGAAAAGAGAACAGATTCAGATGTTCTGCATGGATGACCTTGTTCCGCAGGATCATCTGCTGCGCCTGATTGACCAGGCAATCGACTGGAGTTTTATCTATGAACTTGTGATCGATAAATACAGTGCAGACAATGGCCGTCCCAGCATGGATCCGGTCATGCTCATTAAAATTCCATTCAT
>NZ_QUIU01000039.1:0-20627 GCF_003480225.1 Clostridium sp. AM34-9AC | reverse complement strand
TAAGAGATAGAGTTTCAGTGTTCGGTTTTGAAGGAATAAATTAAAAACGATAGCTTTCTGCTATCGTTTTTTTATGCATTAATTTCAGATAATTGTTTCTTTTTTTAAAATATATGTTATAATTAATTGAGAAAGTAGTAAAAGGCTGCATTGCAGGCTTCTTAAAATATATGGCATAAAGAATATGGCATAAAGAACAAAAGCAGCGGGAAGGGCACAGGAGTAAGTATGGATACTAAGATATTACTTGAAAACGGAACAAATGAATTGGAGATTCTGGAGTTTACCCTGGCAGGTAATTCCTACGGAATTAATGTTGCCAAGATCAAAGAGATCATCACCTATCAGCCAGTAACACCGGTTCCGAATTCACATCCCAGTATTGAAGGTATTTTCATGCCGAGAGATACTATGATCACCGCCATTGATCTGAAGAATTGTCTGGGGCGTGGTGAATCTGAGAAAAAAGGATTATTTATCGTTACCAACTTTAATAAGCTGGATATTGCATTCCATGTAGAATCTGTATTAGGTATTCACAGAGTAAGCTGGAGAGATATTATTAAGCCGGATATCACCATTTCTGCAGCAGATGAGAGTGTTGCTACCGGCATTATCAAGAAAAATGACAAGCTGATCATTATTCTGGATTTCGAGAAGATCGTATCTGACATCAATCCGGAGACAGGACTGAAGATGTCCGAGCTGAATGAACTGGGAGAGCGTACAAGAAGCTCTGTTCCTATTCTGATTGCAGAGGATTCCCCTCTGCTTAACAAGCTGATTGTAGATTCCCTGAAGGCAGCCGGCTATGTAAATCTGATCCATACAGAGAACGGTCAGAAAGCATATGATGTTATTACGCAGTGCAAAGAGGATGGTACACTGGATCAGCATGTTCGTTGTATCATCACCGATATTGAGATGCCGGAAATGGATGGTCACAGACTGACCAAGCTTGTGAAGAGCGATGATGCGACCAAGGACATTCCTATTATCATTTTCTCATCACTGGTTAATGATGACATGAAGAGAAAGGGAGAGGCTTTGGGAGCAGATGCACAGCTTTCCAAACCCGAGATCGGTAATCTGGTAAGAATTGTGGACGAACTGGTAGCAGAGAAGCATTTAGACAGATAGTAAGTTTAGAGAAGCAAAAAGGCTGGGATAGTCCCAGCCTTTTGCTATAATATCAGGATACAGTTATGGATAAACAAACAGAAGAAATCCTTCAGAAAATTGAAGAAGCGGAATATGTGCTGGTGGGCCTGGGACAGGAGTTTGACATGGAATTTTTCCTGCAAAGCAGAGAAGATTACCGCAGAATCCGGGAACAGTTACAACAGCAGAATGTACTTTGGCTTTTGCCTTATGTGGAAGAACAATTCCGCAGACAGTATTTGCCGGAGATGGAAGCAGAGATCGAGAAGGGATTGCAGAAGCTGGCAAAAGTATTGGAAAAAAAGAGTTATTTTGTGGTTTCATCTTCGCTGAATCATAAATTGGCAGAGGTTCCCTGGAAAAAAATGTTATTGAAAAAAGAGCGATTCGTGGCACCCTGTGGAGACTGGACGAAAAAACAGTGCCCGGACGGGTGTGAGGAAGGCATCCAGACAGTGACAGAAGCAGATGAGGAACAATTGCAGGAGAGTTTTAAGAAGCTGCAGACTAACGGGTTTTCGGTTCCGGATTTGGGAAAATGTCCAAAGTGCGGGAAAAAGTTGGTACTCAACAATGTCTATGCCGGCCGATACGATGAAAAAGGATATTTGAAAACCTGGACAGAATATCAGAACTGGCTGCAAAATACCCTGAATCATAAAATGGTGTTGTTGGAGATTGGGGAGGGGAACCGTTTTCCTACGATTATACGTTCCCCTTTTGAGAGAATCGCTTTGTTTCAACAAAAAGCAGACCTTTATTGTATAGATGGAGAACAAAATCCCATTGCCTGGTTGCTCAGCCTGTGTTAAACTTAACATGTTAGTAACTTGTGAGAAAGCGGAGGAATGACATATGCCTTCACAGGAGGAATACCTGGATAATTTATTAAAAGGAATTGAAACAGAAAATACGGAAACAGAGGTTACAAAGGAGCCGAAAATGACCGGGACGGAGGAAGAAACTGCCAAAGCACCGGAAACGCCGGAGCCTGTGGAAGAGAGTGGAACTCAGGTCGATATGAGCGATATGGATGATCTGCTGCAGTCGGCGCTGGATGCTCAAAAAGCTGATTCATCAGAGCAGGAAACGGAAGCAAGTCAGCCTGTAGCGGAAAATACAGCCATTCTTCCAGAGGAGACAGCTTCTATGTCTGAGGATGAAATTAACAGGCTATTGCAGCAGGGCCAGGAGCAATCCGGGGATGCTCCGGCACAGGAGAGCAACGATGCTAATGACGATCTGATCAAAATGTTGGAGAATGCGGATGACGAGGGATTGTCAAATATTCTGGATCAGGTGACACCGGAGACTGCACAGCCGGAGGAAACAGCAGAGCGGGAAGAAGACAACGGCAAGCGCGGAAAAAAGAAAAAAGAAAAGAAAAAGAAGGAAAAGAAGCCGGGATTTTTTGAACGGTTTAAGAAGAAATCCAAGGAAGAACCGGAATCAGCACCGGATGAGACAGAATCAGCACAGCCTGCGGGAGAGGAAGTTACATCGGATATCCCGGAAACTGTGCCGGATGATCTTGCGGATCTGTCTTCCCTGACGGATGGCATGGATGATACAGACAAAACACCGATGGAGGCTTCTGACAACACGGAAAGTGTAGAAAGTACGGAAAATGCTGCGGAAAACGGAGATGCCGGCGGCCTGGATGACGATCTGGACGCTTTACTTGCGGGAGCATTTCCGGAGCAGTCGGAGAACAGCACGGATAATGCATCCGGAGAACCGGAATCTGCAGATGTGATGGATATTCTGAAGGCTGCAGGCGCAGACATCATGGATGAGCCGGAACAGAAGAAAGAGAAAAAAGGCTTTTTTGCCAAATTATTAGATCTGTTCACCGAGGAGGACGAGGAAGAAGAGGAAACGGATCAGTTGCAGCTGTCCGATGAGAACAAGAAGATCCTGGAAGAGATGGACAAGGGCGGCAAGAACAAGAAAGGAAAAAAACAGAAAAAGCCTAAAAAAGAAAAGCAGCCCAAGCCCAAGAAACCGGCAAAAGAAAAAAAGAAAAAAGAAAAGCCGGAAAAGGAAGATAAGCCGTCAGTATCGGAGAAAAAGCTTTCTCCGAAGAAAATCCTCCCGATTGTAGTGGTATGTATTTCTCTGGGGGCGGTGATTCTGTTGCTGGGTAACTTCCTGGCGGATTATACCGCGAAGCGCAGCGGTAGAGAAGCTTACTATGCCGGAGATTATCAGACCTGTTACCAGAATCTGATGGGCAAGGAACTGGATGAGACAGAACAGGTGATGTACAGTCAGTCCGAGAGTATTCTGACCATCCGTATGTGGCTGCGGGAGTACGAAGTATTCGTAAACGAAGGCTCTGAATTGGAGGCATTGGACAGCCTGCTTCAGGCAGTCAGGGATTATCCGACATTGTTAAATTATGCGACACAGTGGAATGCGCAGGATGAGGTAAGTCTGGCATTCCAGGATATTTTGAATATCCTTTCCCAGAAATATCAGTTAAGTCAGGAAGAGGCACAACAGATTGCGGATATTTCCGATAATGTAGAATATACGAAGAATGTAATGTTGGTTCTGCAAAGGCTGGGACTGGGATTCTGGGAGTTCCCGCAGGGAACGGTAACGGAGGAAACATCTGCACCTAATACGGAGGAGGCGCCCGCACAGCTGCCGGATCCTCTCCCCGAGGAAAAGGAGATACAGCAATGATCACAGTGCTCGACTATGATGCTGGCAACATAAAGAGTGTAGAAAAGGCATTGGATTTTCTGGGAGAAGAGGTGAAGATTACCAGAGACAGAGAGGAAATCCTGTCCGCAGACGGTGTGATCCTGCCGGGTGTGGGAGCGTTCGGTGATGCCATGGAAAAACTGCACCAGTACGGACTGGTGGATGTCATTCATGAAGTAGTGGACAGGCAGATCCCTTTTCTGGGAATCTGTCTGGGCTTACAGCTGATGTTTGAGAGTAGTGAGGAGACACCGGGAGTAGAGGGACTGCACCTGTTAGACGGTAAGATCCGAAGGATTCCTGCGGCAGAAGAACTGAAGATTCCGCATATTGGCTGGAATGACCTTACTTTTCCCAATGAAGGAAGACTTTTCCGGGGCGTGGAAGAGCATTCCTATGTATATTTTGTACATTCCTATTATCTGGAGGCAGCAGATCCTTCCATTGTTACTGCCACCACAGAATATGGAACTTTGATTCATGCTTCCGTGGAAAAGGGTAATATTTTTGCCTGTCAGTTCCATCCCGAGAAAAGTTCCCGGGTGGGAATGAAAATTCTGCAGAATTTCATAGAGATCACACAAGAGTTCCGGGAAAAAGATAAGCAGGGAGGAAGATAGTGTGAAAATAAGCATGATAGCTTATTTTTCACACGGCTATTTGTGCGGCAGACGTCACAAAGTAGCTCTTATCGCAGAATCAAATTTTAAATTTGATTCGCAATTCCTCCGACGGAAGGAATCGTCTGCGGAATGGAGATTAATATGCATACCAAAAGAGTAATTCCCTGTCTGGATGTGAAGGATGGCAGAGTAGTAAAAGGTGTGAATTTTGTGAATTTCCGGGATGCCGGAGATCCGTCGGAGGTAGCATCTGCTTATGATGCAGCCGGTGCGGACGAAGTGGTATTTTTGGACATTACGGCTTCTGCAGACAGTAGAGCAACGCAGTTAGAGTGGGTGCGGAAGGTAGCCAGCAAGGTATTTATTCCTTTCACTGTAGGCGGAGGAATCCGTACCGTGGATGATTTTAAGGCGATATTGAGAGAAGGAGCAGACAAGATTTCTGTGAATTCCGCAGCCATTATGAATCCGCAGCTGATCAGTGATGCAGCAGAGAAGTTTGGCAGTCAGTGTGTGGTGGTCGCTATCGATGCCAAGAAGCGGGCAGACGGCGGTGGTTGGAATATTTATAAAAACGGTGGTCGTGTGGATATGGGCATGGACGCTGTGGAGTGGGCCAGAACCGCAGAGAAGATGGGAGCCGGAGAGATCCTGCTGACCAGCATGGACGGTGACGGCACGAAGGAAGGCTATGATCTGGAGCTGACCAGGGCTGTGGCAGAGAGTGTAAGCATTCCGGTTATTGCATCCGGCGGTGCTGGACAGCTGTCTCATTTCTATGATGCTCTGACAGAGGGAAAGGCAGAGGCAGTTCTGGCGGCATCTCTGTTCCATTACAAAGAATTAGAGATCAGGCAGGTGAAAGAATACCTACGGGAAAAAGGAATCAGTGTCCGTCTCTAGGGACGACAGGGAGGATTTGACTATGGCAATGATCACGAATGACTGGCTGACGGCTTTGGGCGGAGAATTCCACAAGCCTTATTACAGACAGCTTTTTGAATTTGTCAAAAATGAATACAACACCACCGTGGTCTTCCCACCGGCGGATGATATTTTCAATGCATTTCATCTGACGCCGTTAAGCAAGGTAAAAGTGGTGATTTTAGGACAGGATCCTTATCATAATGTGGGACAGGCTCATGGACTGTGTTTCTCGGTGAAGCCGGATGTAGATATTCCCCCTTCTCTGGTGAATATTTATCAGGAACTTCACGATGATCTGGGATGCTATATCCCTAACAATGGTTATCTTGTAAAATGGGCCGAGCAGGGTGTCCTGATGCTCAATACGGTGCTTACTGTGCGGGCACACATGGCCAATTCCCATCACGGGAAAGGTTGGGAAGAGTTTACAGATGCCGCCATCCGGGCACTGAATGCACAGGATCGTCCCATTGTGTTTATCCTGTGGGGCAGACCTGCCCAGATGAAGAAAGCTATGTTGAACAATCCCAATCATCTGATCTTAGAGGCCCCTCATCCCAGCCCCCTGTCTGCCTACCGCGGTTTCTTCGGCAGCAGACCTTTCAGCAAGACCAACAACTTCTTGAAAGAACACGGCGTGGAGCCCATCGACTGGCAGATTGAAAATGTGTAAATTGTGAGTTACGAGCCATGCAAAAATAGAGTGGAACACCCCGATGGGCGCTTGCGCACAAGCGAGGCTGGTTCACTCAGGGTGCATGGCTCGTAACGTAGTGCTGCCATACCCTCCACGAACGTCCGCCTGTCGCGAACGTCCTGTTCGCACCACCCTGATTTTCAACACTTTTCGAGAAAATGTCACCACCGTCCGACAAACATCCCCGGAAGGATATTCCATCCGCTGCGGACGTTCTGCTTTTTTCATAATATCTGTACACCATAGGCATTTCTGCTGCAGCCATTTCTATTGCTTTGGTGCAAATCGCATTAAAATAGCAAAATCAGTACAAAAAACCTCTAAATCAAACATTTTTTGTACTGATTTTATTATTTTTCCTATTTTAGCGAAAATAAGCTCTTATAAAAGGCCAAAATCTCCTGTTTTTGTATTTTTTTAGAAAAAAAGGGCGTTTTTAATACAAACAGAACTCCCGGAGGAGTGGCATCACTTTCTATTTCTTTACTGACATCTTTTCTCAATAAGTATTTCCCCTATTGACAAAACAAGGAATCCTTACTATAGTGTTCCTGTAAAGAACCACTAAAAGGAGTACCTATGGAAGAAGCGGCAATCATAGAACAACTTATCCTGTTCGGACTGAGCAGGCAGGAGGCTGCCATTTACCTGTGTCTTCTTCAAAATGAAGAACTGACAGGCTATGAGGTGGCGAAGCTGACGGGGATTTCCAGATCCAATGTCTATAATGGACTGGCATCGTTGGTGGAGCATGGAGCTGCTTATGTGATCGAAGGAACCTCCTCAAAATATCTGGCTGTAGCATTATCCGAGTTCTGCGATAACCGGATCCGGTATCTGCGGAAAGCAAAAGAACATCTGGTGGCGGATGGCCCCAGGAAAAATTTACCTAGAGAAGGCTATATCACCATCGAAGGCTATGACCACATCTGTGACAAGATCCGACACATGCTTCTGGGTGCCGAGAAGCGTATTTATTTTTCCGCAACAGGTGAATTCCTGGAGCAATGGTCGGAGGAGATCAGGGAGCTGGTCCGGGCACAGAAAAAAGTGGTGCTGATTTCAGAAGACAACAGAGAACCTTTTCCGGAAGATGCGGAATTAAAGGCCGGGATCATAGAATACCTGGTGCCGGAGCATTTCAGAGAGCTTAAGGAAGAGGAACAGCAGATGGATCAGATCCGTCTCATCATAGATTCCGAGTACATTCTCACCGGTACGGTGACGGGAAAGAGCAGTGATACCTGCCTTTACAGTGGCCAGAAGAATTTTGTCAGAGTCTTCAAGGATGCCATGCGCAACGAGATCGCCCTCATTCGGTTGAAGCAGGGTGAGCAATAATTATGTAGAAAACGCTTTTGCCGGGTGGAAACGGCCGCAGCGTTCTCATAAATAGGATAAAATAGAAAGGGATAGAAAAATGAGTATCAGAGTCGCAATTTTAGGTTATGGTAACTTAGGAAAAGGAATGGAATGTGCAGTAAAGCAGAATGATGACATGGAGCTGGTAGCCGTATTTACCAGAAGAGATCCTGCTACAGTAAAGACTTTAACAGATGTGAAGGTTTATAATGTAGATCAGTTACTGTCCATGCAGGACAAGATCGATGTCCTGGTGCTGTGCGGAGGCTCCGCAACCGATCTGCCCAAACAGACCGCAGAGTATGCAAAATATTTCAACGTGGTAGACAGCTTTGATACCCATGCGAAGATCCCCGAGCATTTCGCACAGGTAGATGCTGCAGCAAAAGAGGGCGGCAAGGTAGCCATGATTTCCGTAGGCTGGGATCCCGGTATGTTCTCCCTGAACAGACTGTATGCCAATGCCATTTTAAGAGACGGCAGCGATTATACCTTCTGGGGTAAGGGTGTCAGCCAGGGACATTCCGATGCCATCCGTCGTATCCCCGGTGTCAAGGATGCCAAGCAGTATACCATTCCCGTAGAGTCCGCACTGGAAGCTGTCAGAAACTGTGAGAATCCGGTTCTGACCACCAGACAGAAGCATACCAGAGAGTGTTTTGTGGTAGCGGAAGAGGGCGCAGACAAGGCACAGATCGAAGAGCAGATCAAGACCATGCCCAACTATTTTGCAGATTATGATACTACTGTACATTTCATCACTGAGGAAGAACTGCAGAGAGATCACGCAGGTATCCCTCACGGCGGATTTGTACTGCGTACCGGCAAGACCGGCTTAAACGGTGAGCACAACCATGTGATCGAGTACAGCTTAAAGCTGGATTCCAACCCGGAGTTCACTTCCTGCGTACTGACCGCTTATGCAAGAGCTGCTTACCGCATGAATCAGGAAGGCCAGAAGGGCTGCAAGACCGTATTTGATGTGGCCCCTGCTTATCTGAGCACTCTGACTCCGGAAGAGATGAGAAGTGCGTTACTGTAAATAAGATAGATGCAGAGGAGATACTTATGGAAAAAAAGGCATTTGTTACCAAAGAAATGATCGAAAAGATCGCAGAAAAATATCCCACACCGTTTCATATCTATGATGAAAAGGGAATCCGGGAGAATGCGAAGGCGCTGAAGGAAGCTTTTGCGTGGAACAAGGGCTACAAGGAGTTCTTTGCGGTAAAGGCGACTCCCAACCCTTTTCTGATCAACATCTTAAGAGATTACGGCTGTGGATGTGACTGCTCCTCTTTGACAGAGCTGATGCTCAGCAATGCTATGGGGGTAAAGGGAGAGGACATTATGTTCTCCTCCAACGATACCCCGGCCCATGAATTCGAATATGCGGCAAAAATCGGTGCCACCATCAATCTGGATGACATCACCCATATCGATTTCCTGGAGAAGACCATCGGTTATCTGCCCAAGACCCTGAGCTGCCGTTACAATCCCGGCGGATATTTTTCCATCAGCAATAACATCATGGACAATCCGGGCGATGCTAAATACGGTTTCACCACGGAGCAGATGTTTGAGGGATATAAGATCCTGAAGGCAAAGGGTGTGGAGAATTTTGGTATCCATTCTTTTCTGGCCAGTAACACGGTAACGAATGACTATTATCCCACTCTGGCAAGAGAACTGTTCGAACTGGCAGTAAAGCTGAAAGAGGAGACCGGCGCACACATTACCTTCATCAATCTGTCCGGTGGTATCGGTATTCCTTACCGTCCGGATCAGGAACCCAACGACATCAGAGTCATCGGCGAAGGCGTGCGTAAGGTATATGAGGAAGTTCTGGTACCGGCAGGCATGGGTGATGTGGCAATCTACACAGAGCTTGGTCGTTATATGATGGCACCTTACGGACATCTGGTGACCCAGGTCATCCATGAGAAGCATACTCATAAGGAATACATCGGTGTGGATGCCTGTGCCGTGAACCTGATGCGTCCCGCCATGTACGGCGCTTACCATCACATTACTGTACTGGGCAAGGAAAACGAGCCCTGCGACCACAAGTACGATGTGACCGGTTCCCTGTGCGAGAACAACGACAAATTCGCCATCGACCGGATGCTGCCAAAGATCGATATCGGTGACTATATTGCCATCCACGATACCGGTGCACACGGTTTTGCCATGGGTTACAATTACAACGGTAAGCTGAAATCCGCAGAGCTTCTGCTGAAGGAGGACGGCAGCGTGGAACTGATCCGCCGTGCCGAGACACCGAAGGATTATTTTGCAACCTTTGACTGTTTCGATATTTATAATAAGATTAATTTTGACGCATAACACTTACCCATAGGAGGTTGGCGTGACTGCTTGCAGGCAAAGCAGACCTCCTATGAGGGAAGTGAACGAACATGAGCAAGAAGGGCGATAGCCCGGAATGCGAATGGGAGTACCCATAGGAGGTTGGCGTGACTGCTTGCAGGCAAAGCAGACCTCCTATGAGGGAAGTGAACGAACATGAGCAAGAAGGGCGATAGCCCGGAATGCGAATGGGAGTACCCATAGGAGGTTGGCGTGACTGCTTGCAGGCAAAGCAGACCTCCTATGAGGGAAGTGAACGAACATGAGCAAGAAGGGCGATAGCCCGGAATGCGAATGGGCGATATAGGAGGATACGAAGCAATGAAATATCCGAAACATATACAGCGGGGAGGGACCATTGGATTTGTGGCCCCTTCTTTTGGCTGTCAGATAGAACCTTATTACACTGCCTTTGGCAATGCCCAGAAGAAATTCCGGGAAATGGGCTATCAGTTACAATTAGGCCCCAACTGTTATGCCGGAGAGGGCATCGGTATCAGTAACACCCCCGAAAAATGCGGGCAGGAGCTGACGGATTACTATTGCAGCCCGGAAAATGACTGTCTGATCTCCTGCGGTGGCGGAGAACTGATGTGCGAGACCATGAGCCATGTGGATTTTGAGCGTCTGCAGGCAGCAGAGCCCAAGTGGTATCTGGGGTATTCTGACAATACCAACATGACCTATCTGCTGGCAACCATCTGTGATACCGCCTCCGTCTACGGCCCCTGCGCGGCCGCCTTTGGCATGGAGCCCTGGCATGCATCCCTGAAAGATGCCTTCGGAATATTGACCGGAGAGACCAAAGAGGTGCATGGATATGACAAGTGGGAAAAGGAGTCTCTGAAAAATGAAGAACAGCCTCTGTTGCCCTATAACACCACGGAATCCAGAGTGCTGAAAAAGTATCTTGGCAGACAGACAGCAGAAAAGGAACCGGAGATCCGCTTTTCAGGTCGGTTGCTGGGCGGCTGTATGGATTGTCTGGTGAATCTACTGGGAACCCGGTTTGATAAAACACAGGATTTTCTGGAAAAGTATAAAGAGGACGGAATCATCTGGTTCCTGGAAGCATGTGACCTGAATGTTTTTGCCATCCGCAGAGCCATGTGGCAGATGGAGGAAGCCGGATGGTTTCAGTATGTCAAAGGTTTTCTCATCGGAAGACCGTTGTGTTTCGGACAGGAGATGATGGGACTGGATCAGTACCAGGCAGTTCTGGCCGTGGCGGGAGAGAAGAATGTTCCCGTGATCATGGATGTGGATCTGGGACATCTGGCACCCATGATGCCGATTGTCACCGGAAGCTGTGCGGAAGTACAGGTACAGGGCAATGATGTCACCCTCCGTTATGACTATCGGTAAAAATGTATAAATTCATAGAAAAAGTGTAGAAATAAGAAAAGGCTCATCCCAAACGGGAGAGCCTTTTCGTGCGTCTATGGAACGCTCTATTCGTCGAAAACGATATTAGCAGCCAAAATTGAAGTAGCCGCAGAATGCATTCAACCACTGAGAACAGTTAATGAATTTGAAACACATACTTTCTTCCTCCTTTTCCTGTTGCCTGGTGTTCGGTTACGTCTGTGTTAGCTAAGCACAAATGAATTGTAACAATTTTGTAACAATTAATCCATAGGAGATGATTGGAAAAAAATTAGAAAAAGCAGGAAATGCGATGTGGTTATAAAAATACAAAAAGAAAGCGCAGAACCGATTTGATTCTGCACTAACTGCCGGCAATGGGACTTGAACCCATACGGTGTTGCCACCAACAGATTTTGAGTCTGCCTCGTCTGCCATTCCGACACGCCGGCATTCAAACACTCACAACAGAGATTATTTTATCATAGATTAAAAAAGTTGACAAGAGTTTTTTTCTGGAATCTTGCTACTATTTTTCTAGTCTTTTTACACAAGATGTTGTATAGTAGAAGTGTATGAGTATATGGGAACGCAATCTGTAGAACTGTTTTGGAATAGGGTGGAAGCATGAATTGCAAAGAATTTGAAAAGAATATTCCTGATTTCATTGCAGGAAAACTGGATTTTCAGACCTTGCAGGAATTCGGGGAGCATATGCGGGAATGCCCGGGCTGCAAGGAGGAATTGGTGATTCAGTTCCTTGTAACGGAAGGTATGCAGCGTCTGGAAGACGGCGATGCTTTTGACCTGCAGAGAGAACTGGAACTGAGACTTGCGGAAGCAAAGCGCAAGGTAAGATTTCATATGGCTTTTCTGAAGACAGGGGCCGTACTGGAAGTGCTGACGGTGATTTTTCTTATGGGATTTCTGGGATGGATCATCTCTTAGCGACACCTGATAGAATCAAGAGGACAGAATTAAGATAGGATAGACAGAGTATGAGTCAGAAACTGGTATTGATCGACGGACACAGTATATTGAACCGGGCATTCTACGGAGTGCCGGATCTGAGTAATGCAGAGGGACTGCACACAAATGCCATTTATGGTTTTTTGAATATTATGTTTAAAATTCTGGAGGAGGAAAAGCCGGAATATCTGGCAGTGGCTTTTGATGTTCATGCACCGACTTTCCGCCACAAAATGTATGAGGCTTACAAGGGAACGAGAAAGCCTATGCCGGAGGAATTGCGGGAGCAGGTGCCCGTCATGAAGGAAATCCTGAAGGCCATGCATATTACCATTATGGAGCAGGCGGGACTGGAAGCAGATGACATTCTTGGAACGCTGGCCAAAAAAGCAGAGCAGGCCGGATTGGAAGTATCACTGGTCTCCGGTGACAGAGATCTGCTGCAGATTGCCACGGATCATATCAAGATCCGGATTCCGAAGACGAAGCAGGGCAGAACGGAGATCGAGGATTATTATGCCGCAGATGTACTGGCTGCCTATCAGGTGACTCCGTTACAGTTTATCGAACTGAAAGCCCTGATGGGAGATACCGCCGATAATATTCCAGGAGTGCCGAAGGTGGGGGAGAAAACCGCACAGGCACTGATGGTGGAGTACGGTTCTCTGGATAATATTTATGCCCATGTGGAAGAAATCTCGAAAAAAAGTATCCGGGAATCCCTGATCGAGCATAAGGATCTGGCAGATCTGAGCAAGACGCTGGCAACGATCAAGACCGACTGCGAATTGCAGTTGGATTACGAACAGGCCAGAGCAGAGGGGTTCTATACCCCGGAAGCCTATACCTTGTGCAAACGTCTGGAATTCAAAAATCTGTTGGGAAGATTTGAAAAAGATGCCGCCGCCAATGACAGCAAGATCGCAGAAAGCTTCCGACAGATTGAAGATAAAAAAGAATTTTTACAATATCTGAAAAAAGCGCAGAAACAGAAGGAGATCGGCCTGTGGCTGATCACGGAACCAGTGGATGCTACTACGAAAAAAGAAGAATTGCTGGGGGTGGCATTGTCTATGTCCGATGAGGAGACGGTATTTTATGCCCTGACACATGAAAAGGAACCGGAAGGGCAGTTAAGTCTGTTTGCGGAAGCGGTGGAATCTGTGGATGACACCGCAGAGATCACGGAAGCTCTACAGGAACTTTCCGCAGGTACGGATACACAGATCGCTACCTTTGATGTGAAGCACCAGTATGACTATCTGGACCGCAGCAGTACAGAACAGTATTTTGACGTATTGATCGCGGCGTATCTGCTGAATCCTCTGAAGAATGATTATGACATGGAGGCCATTGCTTCGGAGCATCTGGGAATTCTGATCCCGGGCAGAGCGGAAGTATTCGGCAAGAGAGATTTTCGGACACTGCTTTCCGAGGACGCCGGGAAAGCCATGGAGTATGCGTGCTACGGAGCCTATGTCTCCCGGAAAGGCAAAAAAGTCCTGAAGGACAAGCTGGAGGCAGCAGGCATGAAATGTCTCATGGAGGAGATGGAGATGCCTCTTTCACTGGTACTGTATGACATGCAGAAAGAAGGTGTGGCTGTAAAGCGGGAGGAACTGAAGGCTTATGGGGATGCACTGGTGGCCCGCATTGAGGAACTGGAACAGTCCATTCACACACAGGCAGGAACAGAGTTCAATATCAATTCCCCCAAGCAGCTGGGCGAGGTACTGTTTGAGACCATGCAGATCCCCGGCGGCAAGAAGACCAAGACCGGATATTCCACAGCTGCGGATGTGCTGGAAAAGCTGTCGGCGGATTACCCTATTGTAAGAGATATCCTGGAATACAGAGGTCTGACCAAGTTAAAGTCCACCTATGCAGACGGACTGGCAGCTTTTATTGAAGAGGACGGCAGGATCCATACGAATTTCAATCAGACCATTACTGCCACGGGGCGTATCAGCTCTACAGAGCCGAATCTGCAGAACATTCCCATGCGTATGGAACTGGGCAGACAGATCCGCAAGGTATTTATCCCCAGAGAAGGCTATGAATTCATGGATGCGGACTATTCCCAGATCGAACTGCGTGTGCTGGCTCATATGTCCGGAGACGAACAGCTGATTGATGCTTACAGACAGGAAGAGGATATTCACCGGATCACGGCATCCAAGGTATTCCATACTCCTTTCGAGCAAGTCACGGATCTGCAGCGCCGGAATGCCAAGGCAGTCAATTTCGGTATCGTCTACGGTATCAGTTCCTTTGGACTGAGTCAGGATCTGAGTATCAGCAAAAAGGAAGCGGCACAGTACATTGAACAGTATTTTGCCACTTACCCGAAGGTGAAGGAATTCATCGACAAACTGGTGGCGGATGCAAAGGAAAAGGGCTATACGGAGACCATGTTTGGCAGAAGACGCCCTATCCCGGAACTGTCATCCTCCAATTTCATGCAACGGTCCTTCGGCGAACGAGTGGCCATGAATGCCCCTATTCAGGGAACGGCGGCGGATATTATCAAGATCGCCATGATCAAGGTATGGAAAGCATTGAAAGAGGAAGGGTTAAAATCCCGTCTGATCCTGCAGGTGCATGACGAACTGTTGATCGAGACCGCACAGGAGGAAGAGGCAAGAGTCCGTGAAATCCTTACGGAAAATATGAAGTCCGCGGCAGATCTGGCGGTGACGCTGGAAATCGATCTGCACACGGGCAATAACTGGTATGAGGCGAAATAAATGCGTTTTATAGGTATTACCGGCGGTGTGGGTGCCGGGAAAACAGAGATTTTAAAATATATCGGACAGCATTATAAATGTGAGATCTATCTGGCAGATGAGATCGGGCATAAAGTCAAGGAACCGGGAACCGAAGGCTATCATGCGCTGGTAGCGCTGATGGGAGACGGAATCCTTGCGCCGGACGGACAGATCGATAAGCCGGCAATGGCGGCAAAGATTTTTGCAGATCCGACACTGTTGGAACAGGTGAATGCCATCATTCATCCTGCGGTAAAAAAATATCTGGCGGATCGTCTGACAGAGGCAAAGAATAAGGGCGATGTGGAACTGTTTTTTGTGGAAGCGGCACTTTTGATCGAGAGCGGGTATGAACATATAGTGGATGAAATGTGGTATATCTACGCCAGAGAAGATGTACGCAGAAGAAGACTTTCGGAAAGCCGCGGTTACACACCGGAGAAGATAGAAAAGATCATAGCATCACAGCTTTCGGAGGAAGAATTCCGGCAGCATTGTGATTTTGTCATTGATAACAGTGACAGTCTGGAAGACAGCTACAGACAGATCAGACAGAAACTGGAGGCATATTCATGGAAGGAGTAAAAGAAAAACAGGGACAGTTGGTATTCGGACTGGATATCGGTACGAGAAGCATCGTAGGTACGGTAGGATACTTAAATGGCGGGAAGTTCCATGTGCTGGCACAGCGCTCCAAGGAGCATGAGACCAGAGCCATGCTGGACGGACAGATCCATGACATCGGCAAGGTGGGAGAGACTATTTCCCAGGTAAAGGAACAGCTGGAAGCGGATCTGGGCAGAGAACTTACGGAAGTATGTATCGCAGCTGCAGGCCGTGTGTTGCGTACCGTCACTACCTATGTGGAGCACAGCTTTGAGAGTGACCGGGAGATCACGCAGGAAGATGTGTATTCCTTGTGTACCATGGGCGTGGAGAAGGCTTACGAGGAATTCCAGAACAGCAATACGGATACAGATATGAAATTCTACTGTGTGGGTTATACGGCCATGCGGTATTACATGAATGGCTACCAGATGGGTAATCTGGAGGGACATAAGGCAAAAAACATTGCAGTGGATCTGATCGCCACGTTTCTGCCGGATGATGTAGTGGACGGTCTGTATAAGGCAGTAGAACTGGCGGGCCTGCATGTGGCGAATCTGACACTGGAGCCTATTGCTGCCATTCAGGTAGCAATTCCGGAGAAGTTCCGTATGTTAAATATGGCATTGGTGGACGTGGGTGCAGGCACCAGTGATATTTCCATTACCAAAGAGGGAACCATCACAGCCTATGGCATGATCCCCGTAGCAGGAGACAGCCTGACGGATATTCTGGTACAGCATTGTCTCGTGGAATTCGAGGTGGCCGAGCAGATCAAGAGAAAATGCAGAACCCAGGAGACTATCGAATACGAAGATATCATGGGACTGCCCCAGACCATCAAAGCCAGCGAAGTGCTGGAACTGCTGGATCCGGAGATCGAACGTATGACCCAGCTGGTATCCGATACCATCAAAGAACTGAACGGGGACAAACCGGTCAGTGCCGTGTTCGTGGTAGGCGGCGGTGGAATGGTGCCCGGTTACACGGAGAAGCTGGCAGAAAAGCTGGGCATCGTGAAGGAACGTGTGGCAATCCGGGGACAGGAAGTCATGCAGACCATTACATTTGAACTGGAAAATGCCAGAAAGGATGCCATGATGGTAACACCTATCGGTATCTGTTTAAGCTATTATGTACAGAGCAATAATTTTATTTTCGTGGAATTTAACGGAGAGCGGGTAAAGCTCTATGATAACGGCAAATTATCCGTGACAGATGCCGCTATGCAGATGCAGTTCCCCAATGACCAGCTGTTCCCCAGAAAAGGGGAAGCCCTTCTGTTTACTGTCAATGGTAAGACCCGTATGGTGCGGGGCGAACAGGGAGAGGCAGCAGTCATCCGGGTCAACGGAGACGAGGCGGATATGTATACCCAGGTACATAATGGGGACCGCATTGTGGTAACACCTTCCACGGAGGGCGAACCGGCGGTGCTGGAGCTGGGAAAACTCTCTGAACTGGGGGATGCACTGCAGGTCTATGTGAACGGTAAACAGATCAGTCTGCCGAAGACAGCGGAAGTCAACGGTCACAGAGAGAATGAATTCTACCGGATCGGCCAGAACGATGATATTCGGATTCGGAATTCTTATACTGTAAAGGAAATCGCAGAATTTCTGGATGTGCCTCTCGGTGCGGATATCAGGGTCAATGATACAGCGGCGCAGCCGGATACCAGAGTTTATGAGCATTTCACCGTAAGCTGGGATATGAAGAACCCGCTGCCGGAAGGGAGTTATGCAGACCTGCCGGATGCGGACACAGAAGAGGATGCCTATAGAGAAGAGCCTGTTTATGGAGAAGGGCCTGTGATGCAGAAGGCAGAGGCTGTGGCAGGAGAAGCGGCGATGACACAGGGGACAGAGACTGCAGCAGAAAACGGGACGGCTTCCGTGACAACGCAGGGGACTTCCGGGAAGCAGGACGAAAAGTACGAAAGCGTGGAACAGACGGCACAGAGCCAAAGCGTGTCACCACAGGGACCGCATCCGTTAACAGTGATCGTGAACCATTCCCCCATCACCATGCAGGGTAAGGCTTCCTATGTATTTGTGGATGTGTTTGATTATATTGATTTTGATCTGGGATCCTCCGCATCCGCAGGCAGATCCATTGTGACGAACTTAAATGGACGCCCGGCACAGTTCATGGAACCTTTGAAAGAGGGAGATGTGATCGAGATCTACTGGAAAAGCATGCACTAGTATGCATTAATGCCGAAGATGGAAAACGGCAAAGAGTAAGACAGAAGTAAGATAGAAAAGAGATTAAGAAGTTATGAGATTATGTAGTATTGCCAGCGGCAGCAGCGGCAACTGTATTTACGTGGGATCAGAGGCCACGCATCTGCTGGTGGACGTGGGAATCAGCGGCAAAAAGGCGGAGGCCGGGCTGAACAGTCTGGGACTCACCGGAAGAGATCTGGATGGCATCCTGGTGACCCACGAACATATGGATCATGTGGCGGGACTGGGTGTCATGGCGAGAAAATATGAAGTGCCGATCTATGCCACAACGGGAACCCTGGAAGAAATCCAGAAGATGGGGAATCTGGGCAAGATCGATCCAGCCCTGTTTCGGGAAGTGAAGGAAGATGTGAAACTGACTATCAAGGATCTGACTGTCAATCCCATGAAAATCTCCCATGATGCGGCACAGCCGGTGGGCTATCGTATTGCTTACGGAGATAAAAAGGTAGGAATCTGTACGGATTTAGGAGTCTATAATGATTACACCGTGGAGTGCCTGAAGGGAATGGATGCCTTGCTGCTGGAAGCGAATCATGATGTGAAGATGTTGCAGGTAGGACCTTATCCCTATTATCTCAAACAGAGAATTCTGGGGGACAGAGGACACCTTTCCAATGAAAATTCCGGCAAGCTGCTCTGTCGAATCCTGCATGACAAGCTGCAGGCTATCGTGCTGGGACATCTCAGCAAGGAGAATAATCTTCCGGAGCTGGCCTATGAAGCAGTCCGGATGGAAATCACCATGGGAGAGAACCCTTACCGGGCGGAAGACTTCCGGATGATGGTGGCAGACAGGAGCAATGTATCTCCGGTGATCAATATTGCGTAGCGGATGCGCAGCGCATCAGCCAGCATTATTCGTTGGAGCCGCATCATAGCACGCTTTTGCGTCATTTCATGACTAGCTTTGCTCCATAGTTTGGCGCTCGGTGCCTGAAACATATTCGCTCACAAAATGATGCAAGTATGATTTCTGTGTCTGAATATGTTCATAGGCTGAACTTGAGGTTGCAAATTGTAGTAAAGTGTAGTTTAATAGATAAAAATAATAGCATGATTTCATGCAGAAAATGAGGGCGATTATGAAAAGAACAATTATTACGGTAGTTGGTAAGGACACAGTAGGCATTATCGCAAAGGTATGTACCTATCTTGCGGAAAACGGCATCAATATCCTGGATATTTCCCAGACCATCGTACAGGGATATTTTAACATGATGATGATCGTTGACACCAATCAGATGCAGAAAACTTTTGGTGATATGGCAGATGAACTGGCTGCTCTCGGAGAAGAGATTGGCGTAGTGATCAAGTGCCAGAAGGAAGAGATCTTTGACAAGATGCACCGCATCTGATAAGCCCCACGATTTCGAAATAAATAAGACCCGAAGGGGCAGATAGGAGCCGTAATGATCAATTTATATGAAGTAACAGAGACCAACAAAATGATCGAGGAAGAGAACCTGGACGTGCGTACCATCACACTGGGTATCAGCCTGTTAGACTGTATCGATTCCGATCTGGACAGATTAAATGAGAAGATTTATAACAAAATCTACGAAGCAGCCAAGGATCTGGTGAAGACCGGAGAGGAGATCTCCAGAGAATTTGGCATCCCCATTGTAAATAAGAGAATTTCCGTAACTCCCATTGCACTGATCGGTGGTGCGGCATGTCATACGATAGAAGACTTTGCAAGTATTGCAAAGACATTGGATAAGGTAGCACATGAGGTTGGTGTGAACTTCCTGGGCGGTTATTCCGCATTGGTCAGCAAGGGAATGACCCCGGCGGACGAACTGCTGATTCGTTCCATTCCTCTGGCGCTGTCTACCACAGAGCGTGTGTGCAGCTCTGTGAACCTGGGCTCCACCAAGACCGGTATCAACATGGATGCCGTAAAGCTGATGGGTGAGATGGTCAGGGAGACTGCAGAGTATACCAAGGAAGATGATTCCCTGGGCTGTGCAAAGCTGGTAGTATTCTGTAATGCACCGGATGATAATCCTTTCATGGCAGGTGCCTTTCATGGTGTGACCGAAGCAGACAAGATCATCAATGTCGGTGTCAGCGGCCCCGGCGTTGTAAAGACCGCACTGGAAAAGGTGCGCGGCGAGAACTTCGAGGTTCTCTGTGAGACTATCAAGAAGACTGCTTTTAAGGTAACCCGTGTAGGTCAGCTGGTAGCACAGGAGGCATCCCGGATGTTAAATGTTCCCTTTGGCATCGTGGATCTGTCTCTGGCACCGACCCCGGCCATCGGCGACAGCGTAGCGGATATCCTGTGTGAGATCGGTCTGGAACATGCCGGAGCTCCCGGAACCACTGCAGCCCTGGCGTTGTTGAATGATCAGGTGAAAAAGGGCGGTGTTATGGCATCTTCCTACGTCGGCGGTTTAAGTGGTGCATTCATTCCTGTCAGTGAAGATCAGGGAATGATCGATGCCGTGAATGCCGGAGCCCTCACCATCGAGAAGCTGGAAGCCATGACTTGTGTCTGCTCCGTAGGTCTGGATATGATCGCCATTCCCGGAGACACCAAGGCAACCACCATTTCCGGTATCATTGCGGATGAAATGGCCATCGGTATGGTGAACCAGAAGACCACCGCAGTCAGAATCATCCCCGTAATCGGAAAAGGCGTGGGAGAGACCGTAGAGTTCGGCGGCCTGTTAGGTTACGCGCCCATCATGCCCGTGAATACCTTCTCCTGTGATGCTTTCGTCAACCGCGGCGGCCGCATCCCCGCACCTATTCATAGCTTTAAGAACTAACTGGAAATTTAGCGAAATATCCCCGTAGCCCTTGGCAGGGTATA
>NZ_QUIU01000038.1:0-21424 GCF_003480225.1 Clostridium sp. AM34-9AC | reverse complement strand
CGGGAGTTCGTGGATTTTGCCAATGTATTTCACTAACTCTCTAGTTAAAACTCTACTTCTCAAACTTATCATGCAGATACTCCGAGAGCTTGGTATTTTCGCTGTAGTCCACAGGACAGTCGATGATGCAGGGGACCTTCTGCTGAAAGGCATCCTCCAGGATCGGCAGCAGGTCTTCCGCCTTCTCCACGCGGTAGCCTTTGGCATGCATGCTTTCCGCATATTTCACAAAATCGGGATTCTGGAAATCCACAAAGCAGTTGTGTCCGAAGTGGTCCATCTGCTTCCATTTGATCAGACCATAGCTGGCATCGGAGAAGATCAGAGTCACAATGGGTGTCCCCTCTCTGAGGGCTGTCTCATACTCCTGGCTATTCATCATGAATCCGCCGTCTCCGGAGATCGCCAGTACCTTTTTCTCCGGGTAGATCAACTTGGCTGCCACAGCCCCCGGCACTGCGATGCCCATGGTGGCAAAACCGTTGGAGATGATGCAGGTATTGGGTTCGTAACAGTTGTACTCTCTGGCAATCCACATTTTATGAGCGCCCACATCCGAGATCACGATGTCATCCGCACCCATAAATTTCCGGACATCGTACAGTATTTTCTGTGGCTTCATGGGAAAAGAGGTGTCATCCGCATAGCTTTCATATTCCGCCACCATTTCTTCCCGCAGTTTGAGAAATTCTTCCGGCTCCTCTTTTGCGTCACTGCGGTACAGGATCTGCTGTAAAGAATAGGAAATGTCTCCGACAACTTCCACCTCCGGCTGGTACAGCATGTTGATATGCGCCGGCCTCTGGTCGATATGAATAATCTTATGTTTCCCCTCTCCGTTCCATTTGCCGGGAGCGAATTCCACAATATCATAACCGACGGCGATCACCAGATCTGCCATATCCAGCACCTTGTTCTGGTAATCCTTCTGGGGGATGCCTATGGTCCAGAGGGAATATTTGTTGTTATAAGGAATGATGCCTTTGGCCATCATGGTATTGACCACCGGGATCTTCAGGACATCTGCGAAGCTGGTAAGAGCCTCCCCGGCGTGATTGCGCACCGCACTGTGTCCCACCAGGATCACCGGGTGCTTTGCCTTGAAGATCATGGCCGCCGCCTGATCGATACTGGAAAAGGATGCGTACTCCTTATCCCTCTCCGGCTTTTTCAAAGGCTGTGCGGCAATACCGGAGCTGACCGGAAGCTTCGCCACGTTCGTGGGAAGATCCACATGACAGGCTCCCGGCTTCTCACTCTCCGCATATTTAAAAGCGATCCTGACGATTTCATTGACGGAATTGGGGTTCACGATCTGTTTGCTCCGCTTGGTGATTGGTGCAAACAGCTCTACCAGATCCAGATACTGATGAGAAGTCAAATGCATCCGCTCCGTTCCCACCTGTCCGGTAATGGCAATCAGCGGTGCACCGTCGGAATTAGCATCTGCCGTGCCTGTGATCAGGTTCGTGGCACCGGGGCCCAACGTTGAGAAACACACACCTGCTTTTCCCGTCAGTCTTCCGTACATATCAGCCATGAATGCCGCTCCCTGTTCATGCCGCACCACGATCACCCGGATGTCCGATTTTTCCAGTGCATTCATCATATCCAGATTTTCCTCCCCCGGAATCCCGAAGACATATTTCACGCCCTCGTTTTCCAGACATTTTACCAACACCTCTGCAACTGTATTTTGCTTCTTTTCCTGCTCACTCATAGGTTTCACCTCGTAATTTCCTGACTTTTTCTACAAAATAAAAGAGACAACGCTTTCCGTTTCCACGGACTTCGTTGTCTCTTTATTTGCTCATGTTAGCACACTCACAGATGATAGTCAATTATACTTTTTCTATCCAATATAAATCCCACAACAAATCCAAAGACATTCCGCACTCCGGGGCCTGCGAAAAAGATCTGCCAGCACAGCGCCATGGGAAAGTTCTGGACGGTCTTCTGCAGCCACAGGGCGATGATCTGGTTGCCGGGGTGCATGAAGAGGCAGGTGGCGATAAAGCTCATCACCGGGCACATCAGGCATACGATCATGGAAGAGATCGCTAAAGTAATGAAAACGGGCTTATCCTCCGGGGATACCATGCGGAATGCCAGCTTCCGGGACAGCTTTTCCACTGCGAAATACTCCAGAATACAGGCGATGGGCCACATAATGGGAATCTCGTGGAACGCTAACAGGAAGATCTCGTTGATCATTCCTCCCTTGTCCAGTGCGATGTTGTAGCAGACCATAGCGTATACCATAACGAATGCCATGATCAGGGTAAAAATAATGTTCTGTAATCTTGTTTTCGGCATAATTGGATGCCCTCCTTTTCTAAAAATGGGCGCAAAAAGACACATGTGTGTTGTTCGTTAATCAGTGAGCAGTGCGTACATGTGTCGTTTCCAATTCTTACCTAATGTCTCTATGCTATTTTCGCAACGGTGAGATTTTATCACATAGGTTTCGGAAAAGTCAATATGAAATAATGTATTTTTTCTTCCGCGGCTTCCTTCTGCTGTTCCCGGGATCTTACGCCATTTTCCCTGCCGCTCTATCTTAGATACAGATGGGAGAAAAAATGTTGCAAGGTTTTTAAAAAAGAAAAACGCAAACGGGACTGTCCTTTCGAACAGTCCCTGAAGAGAAAAAGAGAAACCAAAATAGTTTTGGGTAAAAGCAAATTAATTCTGAACGTTGAATGCGCCCATGCCGGGATATACGGCTGCTGCACCCAGTTCTTCTTCGATACGGAGCAACTGGTTGTATTTTGCCACACGCTCGGTTCTGCTGGGAGCACCGGTCTTGATCTGACAGGTGTTCAGTGCCACTGCCAGGTCGGCAATGGTGGTATCCTCGGTCTCACCGGAACGGTGGGAGGAAATAGCGGTATAACCGGCCTTGTGTGCCATCTTGATGGCCTCCAGAGTCTCAGATACGGATCCGATCTGGTTCAGCTTGATCAGAATGGAGTTACCACAGCCAAGGGAGATTCCCTTTGCCAGTCTCTCGGTGTTGGTTACGAAGAGGTCGTCGCCGACTAACTGTACCTTGTCGCCCAGTTCTGCGGTCAGCTTCTTCCAGCCTTCCCAGTCTTCCTCATCCAGTGCATCTTCTATAGAAATGATGGGGTATTTCTCCACCAGTTTCTTCCAATGTGCGATCAGTTCTTCGGAGGTAAATACGGTGCCTGCCTTAGGCAGCTTGTACTCGCCCACCTTGCCGGTCTTCCACTCGCTGGAAGCAGCATCCATAGCGATCTTGAAATCCTTGCCGGGCTCATAACCGGCTTTCTTTACAGCCTCTAAGATGGTCTCGATAGCTTCTTCGTCAGACTTCAATGCCGGTGCAAACCCACCCTCATCACCTACGGAAGTAGCCAGTCCTCTGTCCTTTAAAATAGAAGCCAGTGCGTGGAATACTTCAGCGCACCATCTTAAGCATTCCTTGAAGGAAGGCGCACCTACGGGCATGATCATGAATTCCTGTACATCCAGTCCGGAAGAAAGCGCATGACAGCCGCCGTTGATAATGTTCATCATAGGAACCGGAAGTCTGTTACCGGAGATACCTCCTAAAAAGCGATACAGGGGAATATCCAGGGAGATTGCTGCTGCTCTCGCGCTGGCAATGGATACTGCCAGGATCGCATTGGCTCCCAGTCTGGACTTATCCTTGGTTCCATCTGCGTCGATCATTGCCTTATCAATCGCATAAATATCGGATGCATCCATTCCCTGCAGAGTCTCATTGATTACAGTATTGATATTTTCTACAGCCTTCTGAACACCCTTGCCCAGATATCTGCTCTTATCGCCGTCTCTCAGTTCCAGTGCCTCGAACTCACCGGTAGATGCTCCGCTGGGAGCCATGCCGCGTCCGATGGTACCGTCTACCAGAGTTACCTCTGCTTCTACGGTAGGATTGCCTCTGGAATCCAGAATCTCTCGTCCAATGACTTTTTCAATCTCTAAATAGTTCATCTTGTTCTTCTCCTTTATCCTCTATTCTAAACTTTTTATTCCCAAACCTTCTCTTTCGTGAATCCCCCATCCCTGTGTATAAGGGCTGAAAAACTCCTCCCGGAAGATGGCCTCCCGGCAGTCCGCGGATTCAGCAGCTCCGTTTTCTCTGAGGAGTTTCACATGATTCACTCATTAGTTAGTTGCACCTAACTCTTGGATTATTATATCCGGCTTTCTTCAAAATAGCAATAGGTGTTAATGAGAGGATTTCTCAATGGATATTTTCCTGCATAATTTGTACTTTTTAGTTAAAATTAATTCTAGGAGCATTTTTTCATTATTTTCCTCGATTTCTAAATTCATATTCCTTTAAAACTAAAATATAGTAAAATAGAATTTATCAAATCTTAAAAGAAAACATTTAAATAGGCTGCATCTGCGGCAGAATGCGAGGCATTATGAGGAGTTTCGGTGAAATTCTGGCATCCCTGCGGGAAGAACGGGGCATTTATCAGAAAGAACTGGCTGCCATACTGAAAGTATCCGTTGGCACCATTTCGAATTACGAGAACAATATTCACTTCCCGGATCAGGAAGCTTTAATACAATTAGCGGAATATTTCGATGTAACCATCGATTATCTGTTGGGTCGGACTCCTTATCGTTACAATCCGGAAGTTCTGAGACAGGAATGTGTCCCCGGCACCACCGTATCCGATGTGGTAGAGGTGATACAGCATTTTAATCCGAAAAACCTGGCTTCTCTGCTGGATTTTGTGGATCTGCTGCAATTAAGAGAAAAAGCAGAATCTTCCTCCCGGGAAGACTCTGCCAATGATTGATCCATAAATTCTATTGTCTTTTTATCTGGTGGACAGGAACTGTTGCTCCCGGATGGCTGTCTGGTCGTCCGGGTAATTTTGTAAATAAGCATTCATCAGTACTTCTGCCTGCTGATAATCTTCCAGATACTCATATGCTACAATTTCATTAAAGCACAAGGTCTGCATCAGGCTGTTTCCTTCGATCTGTTTTCCCGCCTGAAATGCCGCCAGAGCATTCTGATACTCCTTTTTTGCCATTTCGCACAGACCAAGTTCATTGTAGATTTCTGCATTCGGCCCCTGCTTGGAGAGATAATTGTTGTACACACTGGACGCATAGTTATAATCTCCGGTAGCCGCATAGGCTCTTCCCAGATAGAGATAGCTGTCCGCGCCTCCCTTATCCCGGGCTTCATCCAGCGCCAGATAAGCTTTCTGGTATTCTCCCAGATAATAATAGATCCGTCCGCTGTCATAAGCATCCAGTTGTTTGGCTGTGTCCAGTACATTTTGCAGATATTCCTGACCGACCTCACGGTAGCCGTGCGCTGCCAGGGCTTCATAGATTTCTATTAACCGGTCATAATTTTTCGGATCCATGGAGATTGCCTGATCAAAATCCGCTTTGGCACTCTCATAATCTCCCAGCTCCAGTTCTGCAGAACCTCTGAGAAAATAAGCGTCCTTTTCCTCCGGCTTCAGGCCCAGAATGGCATCGTATACCTTTTTGGCTTCCGCAGGCTGTCCGTTCTTGGTGTATGCCGCCGCCAGATAGTAATTCATATCATAGTCCACGTTCTGAACCCAGCCGTCACTGAGTTCCAGGGCCTGTGTAAAATATTCTACGGCCTGATCATACTCTGTCAGCCCCATGCTGGCGATTCCCCGGCCTCTTGCGATCAGACGGCTGTCCTCTTTCTGTGCTTCCGCTTCGTCAAAGGCATTCAATGCCCCCTGATAATCCAGAGTTTCCACCAACTGCATTCCTTCGGTGATCTTCGTGGTATCACTTCCGCAGCCTGTCAGCATGCCTGTCATCAGACAGCAGACTCCTGCTGCCACTATTTTCCTGTGTATTTTTCCCATGCTTTCCTCCACGGCCGTATCTGTATTACCGGTTCCTATTTGTCTAACTGAGAAGTACAATGAGGGCATCTTGTGGCATCGATAGCGATCTCGCTCTTACAGAACGGGCATTTTTTCGTCGTGGGCACTGCCGGTGCTTCCTCTCTGTGATGCAGGGTGTCTCCCAGCTTATTGATGAATTTTACCAGACAGAAGATCACAAATGCTGTGATCAGGAAGTTGATAACTGCCGTGATAAAATTACCGTACATCAATACCGGTGCCGTATCGCCGCTTCCCAGCTTTACATATAAATTCGAAAAATCCGTGCCTCCGAAGATGGCCAGAATCGGTGTCAGGATATCTTGATTCAGAGAAGTAACGATAGCGGTGAATGCTCCGCCGACGATCACGCCGACTGCCATATCCATTACATTTCCCCTCAAAATAAACTTTTTAAATTCCTGAATGAATCCGCTTTTCCTGCTCATTTTTTTCTTCCTTCCTCTTATGGTATGAAGGTCGAACCGCGCTTTCCCATGGTCGAACCGCGCCATTCGCAAAGTCGCGCTGCCGCGCTTTCCGTCACTTCGTGACTACCTTTGCTCATGAATCGGCGCTTAACTCATGGACATATTCGTTCGCAAAATCATGCAAGCATAATTTTGTCTCTCGTATATGTCCATGGTCGAACTGTTTTGTTCCATAATAGCATACCCCCCTTGAAACCTCAATAGGAAATGGGGTATACTCTTTTAGGAATCTAATGTAGAAGTAACCGCATTTTCCCAGAAAGGATCAATTCATGCAGCGGATCAACGAAGACATCAAAACCGGCAATTTCAAACAGATCTACCTGCTCTACGGAGAGGAACGTTATCTGAAGAACCAGTACACGACCCGTCTGCGCAAGGCTCTGTGTCAGGAGGGGGACGAGATGAACACCCATTTCTATCAGGGAAAAGATTTTTCTGTGGGAGAGGTCATTGATCTGGCAGAGACATTGCCTTTTCTGGCAGAGCGCCGTGTTATGTTCTTCAAAGATACCGGGCTCTTCAAAGCCGGTGGGGAAAAGCTGGCGGAATACCTGGCAAGCCCCAACGACACCACCTTTTTTGTGTTCACGGAAAGCGAAGTGGATAAACGGAGTAAACTGTATAAGACCGTGCAATCCAAGGGTTATGTGGCAGAATTCACGGTACAGGATGAGAATTCCCTGAAACGCTGGATCGCCGGTATCCTGGGCCGGGAAGGGAAAAAAATCTCCGAGAACACCGCACAGTTGCTGCTCTCCAAAACCGGCACGGACATGGAAAATATCCAGATGGAACTGGAAAAGCTGATCTGCTACTGTCTGGACCGGGATGTAGTCACCGCAGAGGATGTGGAAGCGGTCTGCACCACTCGCATCACCAACCATATCTTCGATATGGTCAATGCCATTGCGGAAAAACAGCCCCAGAAAGCATTGCAGCTTTACTATGATCTGTTGGCATTAAAAGAGCCGCCCATGCGCGTACTGTTCCTGATTGCCAGACAATGTAACCTGCTGCTCCAGACCAAGGAATTAAAAAGCAGAGGCCACGACAATAAGACCATTGCCTCCAAGATTGGTGTACCGCCCTTTGCCGCCGGGAAATATGTGGCACAGGCATCCCATTTCAAGACTTCCGTGCTGAAAAATGCGGTAAAGCAGTGTGTAGAGACCGAGGAAGCCGTGAAATCCGGACGGATGAATGATATGATGAGTGTGGAGATACTGATTTTGTCGGTATTGCCCTCGTAAACTTGCGAAATGCATTGAGTGAGTTCTGCTCACGATATATAAAAGTCCATGGACAGTTTTCCTGCTCATGGACCTTTTATTTGCATTACTTTTATTACCATGTTACATATTCAGATTCAAAGTAATGGTCTTCTGCAATGATACCTGTGACGCCTTGAACTTTTTTGGATATACATCTTTGTATCTGTAAATACTCAGGATAATTCCCACCAGTGCGTAGCACAGTAAAATATTATTTCTGCCAACAGATAAGAACGGCAGGAAGGTCGATGTCAGCGGGATCCATCCCAACATTCCCGCAAAGTTCAGAGAAATATTTAATAAAATGATCATTCCGCATCCGAATCCCATCACCATGCCTAGTTCATTTTTCTGTCGAGCCGCAGCTCCGAACATAAACAATACCAGTACTGCTAGGATCGCGGCTACAAAGATTCCGGCCAGCAGTCCGTAACTGTTCAGAATATAAGAGAAAATGTAATCCTGATTGAATTCCGGCAAACCTCCCACCACATCTTTTCCACTGTTGCCCCAAAGTAAAATATTTTCATTAAATTTATGAAGCATGGCCGTCATGTAATTGGCATCTCCGGAATGGGATAAATAGGAGCGGATCCTGGCTTCCTGATAGGCTTCCAACATGTGAAGTGCATACATTGCAGTCAATACCAGGACCGGCCCTGCCGTAAAAAGCAGCCACATGCCGATAATCGTCTTTTTCACAGGCAGTTGAAACCACCCCTTCCAGACAGCCACCGTAAGTTCTATCAGCATACTGACCATCATGATGACGGCTACACCAAGGCTGGGAATCCGGGACGTAATAAATACCGGAAGGATCATCCACAGGATCGCCCTGCACAGTGCGGATACACCACCGTCCCTGTATTTATATAGGATAGCGCCGTAAATCGGCACATAGAACATCATCAGGGAAGTAACCGCCACCCGGAGCCTTCCAAATCCGATCCAGTTGCCGATTCCGTTGACATCCAGACCACCGAAGCCTGCCACCCGCAGCCCTCCCAGAATCAGAATAGCTCCTCCGATGAACCTGGAGTACTTTGCAATTACGGTATAATCTAGGAAGTAGATCACACACATGAGGAGGAATCCAATAACAACGGCTGAGCCAAACCCCTCCGTAGTATAGCGGTACACTTCCTGTCTCCATGTTTCCAGCTCCTGATAACCGGGTTGTCTGAGAATGGATTGCTGTATCAGAATGCCCAGCAAGCTTAAAATTCCTACGATCACAAGTAACTTCCATGCAATCTTAGGCTTGTGGATCCTGTCCAGCGAGATCCCCACTTCTACCGGATCTCCCATGTCCGTAACCGCATTTTTCTCTGCTTCCTCATAGCTCATTCCATCGGAAAGATTGTCCTCAATCTGGCATTCTATATGGTCTCTTATCTCCTCGGCGATATAGGGTCTGGCTTTTTTACAACGGATCTGTGACAACAGTTTTTCCAAATATGTTTCCATCCTTATACCCCCATTGCCAGAACGCTGGTCACAGCAGACTGATATTCCATCCACTCCGCTTTTTTGGTTTCCAGTAATTTTCTGCCCTCTTTCGTAATACTGTAATACTTCCTCGTCTTGCCTGCATATTCCTGCTCATATACCGTAAGCAGGCCCTTCGCTTCCAGCCCATGCAACAGCGGATACAGCGTACCTGCTTTTAACTCGAACACGTTACAGGATTTTTTCCGCAGTGTATCGATCATCTCGTATCCGTACATATCCTTCTCCGCCAGTAATCTGAGCAAAAGCATCGTCATACTTCCCGACATCAGTGATTTGTCCACAGCCATTTTTTGTCCTCCTTATATAGATAGCCGATATATATCGTTGTCTATAATATATATCGGCTATCTATATATGTCAATATTTATTTTTCAAAGCAATCACTAATCCATCTCAACTTCATCTACGATTTTGTATTTGTTATCCGTATAAAGCCGGATTCCCTCGTCGGGACTGGCTTCCTCTGTCTCGGCTGCCGGCCACCCTTCCTGGATCTTTGCCGTCCACTCTAACGGTCTGTCTATGCTTAAGGTGTACCCTGCTGCCTCATTTGTATACTCACAGCGGATCATCTCCTGCTTTCCACAACCGGTCATTGCCCATACTATTGTTAAAATCATCAGACACTTAATCAGTTTTTTACCCATAGACACCTCCGCCATTCTACTCTGCTGTTGCTATCTCTACACCCTGGGCAATATCTTCTGCCATCGGATCAATGCTCCTGATATATCCGGCACTATTTACGGTCCGTTTTATCAACCGGTCCCCATATATAACCGCCTAACATTCCGGTCAGGATAAATACCATAAAATAAAGTCCCGGAACACCTGCGACAAAAGCATAAAACGCTATCTGAAATTTCCAGATGGGAATTAGCAGATTAAGCGCAGCCACACAGACAACAGCAAAAGCAACATATTCCACAGCTTTTGCTTTGTCCCGTCTGGTCTTTGTTGCCAGCAGGAATCCCCATGCCGTGTAGAGCAGCATACGTACCACCGTCCGGACTCCGCTCATTTCGTCAAAAGAAGTTTTGTAATCCTCCTTTAGTGCCACCAGGACAATCAGGATCACAACAGACAAAATAATTTTGTAGTAATTTGAAAAAATCTTCTTCATAGCTGCTCCTTTCATTCTACATTCAGGAAAGTATATCCTCCCATATCCGTATCCTTCCACGCCAGGGCGTCTTCCTTGTTCCTGTAGTATACAGTCTTGACAACATTGGTACCCAGTTCTTCCCGGTCCACCGTTTCTCTCACTTCACGCAAATGCTCATTAAGTCTCTCTGCCGTTACTTCCCCTTTTACCACATACGAAATTTCAGATACATTCCCCCAGTCAGGATCATCGATGTATCTTGTGCCTATCTGCTGATAAGTAGGTTCTCTATGCTTTATCATATATCCCAACAGCAGTCCTCCGACGATCACCAGTATTCCCACCAGGACAGCAGTTTTTACTATAAGGCTGTTCTTTTTCTTCGGGGGCTCTCCGTCCGTTTCCTCTGTCTCTCCTTTCTGCGGTTCTGGATTCGCTAATCTCTCCAATGTCTTTTCCGGATTCAGCAATTCATCACAGGCTTCCTCTTTGTTAATCATAACGAAGAATTTTTCGCTATTTGTTACAAATTTCAAAAAAGCGTGCAGATCTCTCCACACGCTTTTCGTTCATCGTCTTATTTATTCAAAAATTATTTCCACATTCCCGTCGCAAAGCACATCAATGCCGCCCAGGTATATAACGGGTAAAAAAATCCCTGGTCATCCACGCCGTCTTTTAAGATTTTCTGTGCTTCTTCTTTGGTCAGCAGCAGAAAACCATCAAAACATTCCGTTCCAACGGCTCCTTCCTGACTTACCTTCGGCATCTCTTCACGGTTCAATATGATCTGCACCAGTGCATTGCTCTCATCCGTCATACCGGGGGTACTGAATACCAGCGGATTCACCAGACGGATGCTGTCGCTCTCTTCCAGTGTGATGCCGGTCTCTTCCCGAAGCTCCCGGGCTGCCGCATGGAATACGGGATTTTCTTCCGTTGCATCCTCCGGGTCTAAAAGTCCTGCCGGAACGCTCAGCAGAAAATGTCCTGCCGGGTAACGATACTCACGGCTTAAGCAAAGTCTCGGTTCTTGTCCTCTGATCTTCAGGATCACAACGCAGCTGACTGCATCCGGCAGCATCTGTCTGAATTCTTCGTCGCTCTTTACCGCTGCCAGATTATCTTTGGCTCTTCTGGTAGCATCAAAATAATGTTTTCCCGGCTCATATTGCAGATCAAATACCTTGATAAATCTGCTGTCGTAGACGGTCTCTACCTGTTCCTTTTTTATGATCGGTCTGTTCTCCATAGTCATTTTCCTCTTTCTGTTCTTCTGTTCCGCACGTTGCACACTATCTGTCGTTCGCTTCTGTTGTGCGGCTGTCATTTTGCAATTTTTCCGCTTCCCCGGCCGCTCTTTCCAGTCTGCAAAGTACCTGTTCGTAACGTCGTCCCGCTTTTTTCCAGTGGATCAGCTTATGCCATCCTTCCACGTAATCCGGCCTGCGGTTCTGATACTGTAAATAATAGGCATGCTCCCACACATCTATGGGAAATATAGAGGTATACAATTTCAGATCCGGGACATCCTGATTCGCTGTAGTAAGGACCATCAGAGTACCGTCCTGGTCACTCACAAGCCATGCCCATCCGGAGCCAAATACCCCCGTGGCTGCCTGTGACATCTGTTCTTTCCATTGTCTCACCGATCCAAAATCCCGGACCAGCGCCTCCTCCAGAGCTCCACAGGGCTCCTGTCCTGCCGGGCTTCGCATACTGTCAAAATACAGCTGATGATTATATACACCGCCACCGTTATTGTGAATACTTTTCCGGGCTTCCTCCGGCAGGGACGCAAGTATATTATCCTCCGAAGTGAGCAGTTCCGTCAAGGACATCTGCTGTAACTGCGGATAATCGGCAAGGGTGGCATTCAGCTTATCCACATAGGTCTGATAATGCTTGTCGTGATGAAAATGAAGTGTTTCCTCATCTAATACCGGAAGCAGGGCATCATATTCGTAGGGAAGGGGCTGCGCAACAAAAGGATAATGTTCTTCTAACATGAGACTCCAATCCGCCTGCGGGATACAGGCTTACGATCATACAATATTTACCATACGCCTAGTATATGCTGTCCCCACGGATTTTATTTTCAAATTTGTGCTTTTACAGCCGACCGCTCCTATGCTCTCTTTCTCTGCACGGCCGGATAGATCTCTCTGGCAACTTCCAGACTTTGTCCGGATCTAACTTTCTGCACATCCGCTGTCTCCTGGGCTAACAGCCATCCACAGACTTCCTCTGCCAGTGGCTCTCCCTGTTCTCTCAGCCAGAAGCTGACATTCGCCAGCATCTGTAAATGATTCAGGATCGTATTACGGCAAAGTCTTCGGTCCGTAATGCGGGTCTTACAGGGCTCCCCCTCTACGTACAGTTGTGCCGCCTCCCGCAGATAGGCCCGGATCAATGCGGTCTGTTCATGATTGCTCTTCTGCAGTTCCTCACTGATCTTCTTGGTCTCCCAATACAGTTCTTCGCTGCATCGGCCAGCGGGAACGATCCCTTCCATGTATTTTTGTATAAAATGCAGGCTTTCATTTACCTGTCTGCAATATTCTCTGATCAGTTCTTCTCTTTTTGACATAATAAAAAACCGCCCTTAAATTAAAATTTAAGGGCGGAACATTCTTCCGCGGTACCACCTTAATTCGCCCATCTCTCACGGGATCAGGCCTCTGCAACTACGGATAAACAAACGCTCATCGATAGTCAGGTACGATAACGGGTACTCCCGTTGCAGCCTGTCCGCATCTGCCGGATATCCTGTCCGAATACGAAGTCGGTGCAAAGCTCCGAGACCATGTTCAAAGAAGCCTTCCATATCCCTTCCCACCTGCCGGGACTCTCTGCGACGTATCTCTTCTCCTACTCTTCTCTTCACAGCCTTTATGTCTTTAACTGTTTGTATTTTATTCCTTTCGCGGACATTTGTCAACACTTTGTTTTTGTCACAAACACAAACAGTGGAGCAACTTTCGCGACTCCACTGTTCTTATCCATTTTTATATCTTACAGTTGTGCAATATCCACCAGCGTCAGTTCCTTACAATCGTTCATATGCTCCATGCTGGTCACGAGAGCATTGGCGGTGTCCATTGCAGTGATGCAGTAGATACCGGTCTCGATAGCGGTACGGCGGATCAGGAAACCGTCTCTGGTCTTGTCGCGGCCCTGGGTCGGGGTATCGATGACAAGGTCGATCTTGTGTCCCAGGATCAGGTCCATAACGGTCGGGGATTCCTGAGAGATCTTGTTGACCTTTCTTGCTTTCACACCTGCTTCATTCAGAGCAGCTGCGGTACTTCTGGTAGCATAAATGGTGTATCCCAGCTTTTCGAAGCGTCTTCCGACTTCAATGGCTTCACCCTTATCCGCATCCTTCACGGTGATGATCATGTTCTTGTACTTGGGCAGTTCTACGCCTGCTCCCAGGAATGCCTTGTACAGAGCCTCATTGAAGGTCTTGGCGATACCCAGACACTCACCGGTAGACTTCATCTCCGGTCCTAAGCTGATCTCGGCACCGCGGATCTTCTCGAAGGAGAACACGGGCATCTTGATTGCAAAATACTCTGCCTCAGGCTGTAAGCCGGGCTCGTAGCCAAGCTCACGGATGGTCTTGCCGATGATCACTTCGGTCGCCAGATCCACGATAGGAATACCGGTTACCTTACTGATATAAGGTACGGTACGGGAAGAGCGGGGGTTAACCTCAATGACATATACCTCGTCACCGATGGCAATGAACTGGATATTGATCAGTCCCTTGACATGCAGTGCCTTTGCCAGTCTTCTGGTGTACTCTGCAATCTTCTCTTTTACTACTTTATCAATGGTCGGAGCCGGGTATACAGAGATACTGTCTCCGGAGTGGATACCGGTTCTCTCGATATGCTCCATGATACCGGGGATCAGGATATCGGTACCGTCGCATACGGCATCGACCTCGATCTCCTTACCCTGTAAATACTTATCTACCAGGATCGGGTGATCCTGTGCGATACGGTTGATGATCTCCATGAATTCTTCGATCTCTTCATCGGAGATAGCGATCTGCATGCCCTGTCCGCCCAATACATAGGAAGGACGCACCAGTACGGGATAGCCCAGTCTGTTAGCAACCGCCTTAGCTTCCTCTGCGGTGTATACAGTACCGCCGGCTGCACGGGGAATCCCGGTCTCTTCCAGAATCTTGTCGAACAGTTCTCTGTCCTCAGCGGCATCTACATCCTCCGCCTTGGTACCTAAGATAGGCACGCCCATCTTCATCAGGCTCTCAGTCAGCTTGATAGCGGTCTGTCCGCCGAACTGTACCACAGCACCATCGGGATGCTCAATATTTACGATAGATTCCACATCTTCCGGAGTCAAAGGCTCGAAATACAGCTTGTCCGCAATATCGAAGTCGGTACTTACGGTCTCCGGGTTATTATTGATGATAATGGTCTCATAGCCTGCCTTGGAGAATGCCCAGGTAGCATGTACAGAACAATAGTCGAACTCGATACCCTGTCCGATACGGATAGGACCGGAACCCAGTACCAGGACTTTCTTGCGTCCGGTGGTCTCCTTGGCTTCGCACTCGCCGCCGAATACAGAATAGTAATAAGGAGTGGAAGCTGCGAACTCTGCAGCACAGGTGTCTACCATCTTGTAGACAGCCTTAATGCCGTTGTCATAACGCATCTTCTTGATCTCCTCCTCGGTCTTGCCGGTCAGTCTTGCGATGACGTTATCCGGGAACTCGATTCTCTTGGCTTCCTTCAACAGATCAACCGTCAGCGGCTGTGTCTCCAGCGCATGCTCCATCTCGGTCAGAATGGCAATCTTGTCGATGAACCACAGGTCGATCTTGGTAATGTCGTGAATCTGCTCGTAGCTGATGCCCTTACGGATAGCTTCCGCAATGACATAAATACGCTGGTCATCCACGATCTTCAGACGCTCTAACAGTTCCTCCACAGACAAAGCGCTGAAATCATAGCTGCGCAGGCAGTCCACATGCTGCTCCAGGGAACGGATAGCCTTCATCAGTGCTCCCTCGAAGTTATTGCAGATACTCATAACCTCACCGGTTGCTTTCATCTGGGTGGTCAGAGTACGTTTTGCAGTGATAAATTTATCAAAAGGCAGTCTGGGAATCTTCACGACACAGTAGTCCAGTGTCGGCTCGAAGCTGGCATAGGTCTTGTGGGTGATGGCGTTCTTGATCTCATCCAGGGTAAAGCCCAGTGCGATCTTCGCTGCTACCTTTGCGATAGGATAACCAGTCGCCTTACTTGCCAGTGCCGAAGAACGGCTGACACGGGGGTTAACCTCGATAACACAATATTCAAAGCTGGTGGGATGCAGTGCAAACTGTACGTTACATCCACCGGTGATCTGCAGTTCGTTGATGATCTTCAGAGCGGAAGTACGTAACATCTGGTACTCCTTGTCGCTCAGGGTCTGGGAAGGAGCTACTACGATACTGTCTCCGGTATGCACGCCGACGGGATCGATGTTCTCCATGTTACATACGGTGATGCAGTTGCCTGCGCTGTCACGCATTACTTCGTACTCGATCTCTTTCCAGCCTGCAATACAACGCTCTACCAGTACCTGACCCACACGGGACAGACGTAAACCGTTCTCCAGGATCTCTTCCAGTTCCACCTGATTGTGGGCGATACCGCCACCGGAACCTCCCAGGGTATAAGCGGGACGCAGTACGACCGGATAGCCGATGGTATTGGTGAATTCCACACCGTCTTCCACATTTTCAACGACCCTGGATGCTGCACAGGGCTCACCGATGCGCTCCATCAGGTCTTTGAACTCCTGACGTCCTTCGGCGTTACGAATGGTAGCTGCGGTAGTACCTAACAGCTTTACATTATGAGCAGCCAGGAAACCGGACTCCTCCAGCTCCATACCGAGGTTCAGACCAGCCTGTCCTCCCAGGGTGGGAAGGATGCTGTCGGGCTTTTCCTTTTCAATGATCTGCTCCAGAACCTTTACGTTCAGGGGCTCGATATATACCTTATCTGCGATATCTTTATCAGTCATGATGGTCGCAGGGTTGGAGTTCACCAGGATTACCTCTACTCCCTCTTCCTTCAGGGAGCGGCAGGCCTGGGTACCTGCATAGTCGAATTCCGCTGCCTGTCCGATGACAATAGGACCGGAGCCGATTACCATTACTCGTTTTACATTAGGATTCTTGGGCATCTTAGTTCTCTCCTCTCATCATATGAATGAACCGGTCAAACAGGTAACCGGAGTCCTGGGGTCCCGGACATGCTTCCGGGTGGAACTGTACGGTGAAAATGTTCTTGCCGGTGTAGGACAGACCCTCGTTGGTACCGTCGTTGACATTGATAAATGCGGGAACCGCTACGGAAGGATCCAGCTTGTCGGTATCTACCACATATCCATGGTTCTGAGAAGAAATATATACTCTTCCGGTCATCAGATCCTTTACCGGATGGTTGCCTCCTCTGTGTCCATATTTCATTTTGTGGGTATCTGCGCCGGTAGCCAGAGCCATCAGCTGATGTCCCAGACAGATTGCGAAAATAGGAATCTCGGTATCGTATAACTTTTTGATCTCGGCGATCACACCGGTACACTCCTTGGGGTCTCCCGGTCCGTTACTTAACATGATACCGTCGGGATTATCATCAATGATCTCCTGTGCGGGAGTTCCAGCGGGGTATACGGTCACCTCACAGCCTCTCTCTGCCAGGGATCTGGCGATATTTCTCTTGGCTCCCAGGTCTAACAGAGCTACCTTTAGTCCCTGTCCGGACAGCTCCGTTACCAGTGCGGGCTTGGGCTCTCTGACACCCTTTTCATAAGCTTCTTTATCAAAACGCGCTGCACCGGAGAGAGGTCCGTTCTGTGCCAGCTCCGTGGTGGGCGCTACCACATATTTTTCCTTGCAGGTCACCTTTTCCACGACCTTGCCTGTGGTATACTCCTTCAGTTTCGGAAGTACTTCGTTCAGGTCATAGGCTTCGTTGGTGGTGATCATGCCGTTCATGGTACCCTTCTCACGCAGGATCTTGGTCAGCGCACGGGTATCGATACCGGCGATGCCGGGTACGCCGTTCTCCTCTAAGTATTCCTGTATTGTGCAGTCACAGCGGAAGTTGCTGGGAATACGTGAAAGCTCTCTGACGATGAATCCATCCGGCCAGGGTCTCTCCGACTCGCAGTCATCCCTGCATATGCCATAGTTACCGATCAGGGGGTAGGTCATGCATACAGCCTGTCCTGCATAGGACGGATCCGTCAGGATCTCCAGATATCCGGCCATGGATGTGTTAAATACGATTTCACTGATGATCTCTTTGTCTGCACCGATGTGCGTTCCTTCGAACACCGTTCCATCTTCCAAAATCAAAAATGCCTTCATTCTTTCCTCACATTCTGCCGCTTTTTGCGACGTTTGTATTTCCAGTGTGTTTCTCTAGTGCTTAATCGATTTATTATATCATAAAAAAAATTGCGTCGCAATAGACCCTGTCTGCATAAAAACCTACAAAAATCCTCTCCGCAATCCCGATACTCCTTGGAGAATCTGACAAAGCTGTGTAAAAGCTTACATTTTCCATTGCTTTTTTCACCGGGTCTGATATAGAATAGATATGTATTTTCTATTTTTCAATTATCACAAAACGCTGTTTTCCTACAGCAGATTGGACAGGCATCTATGGATCGTATCGAAAATGCTCAAATGAACTCCCTGGGAACCCGCAAACTCTATTATGAAGATGTACATCAGACGGATTTCACCGCTGTGGTAATGGAATGTGTTCCCGACAAGGAAGAGGGATATTACAGGATCGTTCTGGACGCTTCCGCTTTTTTCCCGGAAGAGGGCGGTCAGTCCGCCGACAAAGGCACCTTAAACGGTCAGGAAGTACTGGATGTCAGCATTAAACAGGGCATCCTGTATCATAAAACGGCCTGTGAGTTTTCCGTCGGCACCCGGGTCACCGGTCATGTGGACTGGAACCGCCGGTTTGATTTCATGCAGCAGCACTCCGGTGAGCATATGATCTCCGGCTTACTGCACTCCCATTTCGGACTGGAAAACGTAGGCTTCCATTTAAGCGACAGAGAAGTGACACTGGATATGAACGGAGAAGTCTCTCTGGAACAGCTGCGTCTCATCGAACAGGAAGCCAACGCTTATGTCTGGAAAAATCTTCCGGTCAACATCAGCTGGCCCACCGCCGAAGAACTGACGAGCTTAAATTACCGCAGCAAACTGGCACTCACGGAAAATGTACGTATTGTCGAGATCCCCGGCGTGGATCTGTGTGCCTGCTGTGCTCCACATGTAGATACCACCGGACAGATCGGTCTCATCAAAATTGTAAATGTACAGAGCCACCGGGGCGGTGCCCGCATCAATATTCTCTGTGGAAACCGTGCTCTGGCAGATTATACCGAAAAACAGGATTCCGTCTGGGCAATTTCTTCTCTGCTCTCAGCGAAACAGCCGGAAGTAGCAGGTGCTGTTGCCCGCGCCAAAGAGGATGCAAGGCTGCAAAAAGAACGTGCCAATGCCCTGCAGGCGGAGCTTCTGAACGTACAGATGAACGCACTCCCCTCCCCGGAAGAAGTACACCACGTGCTTCTCTTCGTCGGTGAACTGGATGCCATCGCCCTACGTAACGCCGTGAATACCCTGACCGGAAAATATTCCGGTTACTGCGGTATCTTTGCCGGAGACGATACAAACGGTTATCGATTTATTGTAGGCAGTGCTTCCAAAAACTGCCAGGAACTGGCAGATCGTATGCGCCGGGAACTTTCTGCAAAAGGGGGCGGATCCGCTCCCATGATCCAGGGGAATGTTGCTGCCACGGCAGATGTCCTACAGACAATGTGGGCGTCGCTGTAATGACCATCCTTTCTGCCTATATACGCAGTTCGGCACATGAATTCGTATCAATATTTTCACATGGAAAACCCCCGGCATGACCATCTGTCATACTCCGGGGGTGTGTTTATATATTTTATATATTTTTCGTTTCGGAAAATCTGATTATTTCTCTTCTGTTGCTGCATTCTTCTTCAGTGCTACGCTGACTGCCTTCGCAACGCCACCACCTACTACACAGCTCATGGGCATCTCCAGTGCTCCGTTGATACCACAGAATGCTACGGCGAACATAAACAGATTCGCTCCGGTTGCATTCATGCTCTGCAGATATTCGGTATGACCGAAGCAGATCATCAAAGTGGACATGAAGAACAGGGTGTTCATAAATGCTCCCAGCAGACCGGTCACGAAGTAAGTTACGGTCTTCGTCTTGTCGATCTTCCACAGTGCCTTGAAGATCACGCCGGACAGCCATCCCATCAGAGTTCTGGTAGGGATGCATACCAGGAAAGTGAAAAACGGATTCATTGCTACCAAAGCTGCTCCAAAAGGATCTCCTGCAAAGCACTGGTAAAAGCTAGTAAGTCCAAATACCAGTCCCAGTACGGCTCCGCCTGCGGGTCCTAAGATCATTGCACCGATGACTACGGGAATGGTCATCAGGGAGATTGCTAACGGTCCGATGCGCAGATACCCAAGCGGGGTAAATGCCAGAATCAGCATGATCGCGATGAGTACGGCCAATTGTACCATCTCAAGTGTCTTGTTTTTTTTCATATGAAATTTCCTTTCCGCGCTTTTTGCGCCTTTGCTACTATTCCTCCATCTGGCGTCCTTTGAACTGCCGGAGGATATAATTACAAGTCATTCAAGAAAATAACATAAATGTATACAAAACACAAGTACATTTTTTAATACAATCAACGTACGGTGCGATACCACTTCAACGCCGATGTATAGGCTTCATATACTGTATTCATATCAATATTCTTTAATAGCATCAGGCGGGATACCTCCGCCCAGTTGGCTGTCTCATACTGCAGCATAAAATCGTACACCGGTGCCAGTACGCCGATGCGGTAGATCAGTGCATTACTGATCTCGCCAGCCACATGGACCACCTTCAAAGCCTCTGCCATGGGTTTCTCGAGGATCACATCCAGCACGGAGAACAATCCCATCAGGAACAATTCATCCTTCTGCGCCTTCAGGCCAAACGCTTCCGCCAGATTCTCGGCAAATTTGGCACGAAGCAGAGAAAGTCTGGTAACCTCATTCGGCTTATCCGCATACAAAGCATTGGCTACTGCCGTGTTGATCCACTTTTTCAATTCCCGCTGTCCCAGCATGGCAGCCGCATGACGGATAGACGTAATCTCCGAATTTACAGCCAATGGCTGAACCATTTTCAGCAGATCGATCGTGAGTGCAGTATCACGGCTGATGATATCCGCCGCTGTCGTGAGTTCAAAATCCGGGCTGTTCACAATATTCAGCAGGTCAATATAATTGCCCTTCAAGGGTGCCACATCTGTCTGTCCCTTCGTAATGGGAACACGATAGAACTTACCCTCATAGAAACGATATCCGCCGGTCTCCTTCAGTCTCTCGAAGTCCTCCATGGTATCAATATTACCGGCACACAGATTGATATTCGGAAATAATTTTCCGAAATAAATCTTGGCTTTATCAATGGCTATTTTACGGTTATTCAGAAGGACATAATCCATCAGCTTCAGGACTTCTCTGTAATTTTCGAAATCACTGACCGCAAGCTTACGAATGGCAAGTTTATAGCCTTGCTGTTTCAATTCCTTCAGACGATTGACATACATTTCAATCGGCGGAATGGTATTATCGATCAAAAGTACGATTTTTTCATGAGGTGCATCGCACTGCTCCGGAATATCCGCAAAAATCGAGATATTGCTGATCGGTACGAAGATTTCTTTTCCCTGAGACAAGGTATCAATACCCATTTTCTGGATCAGTTCCAGACCCGTGATCTGGGATGCCCCGTCGAACTGTGCGGTTCCAAGCAACAGAGGATTCAACAGGAAATTCTCCCTCTGGGTAAAAAAGGAGTAGGCACAAACGGCCATATTTTCATCAAAAAGCGGTACTAATGTAAGCAGCATATTTTTACCTCCCAATCTATCTATATTATACCGATTCCGACAAGACTTTACAAGTGGTACTATCAGCACAGAGATGTAAATAGAGAGTTAGTAAAGAAATGCTATCAAATCCCCGTAGCCCTT
>NZ_QUIU01000037.1:6690-21532 GCF_003480225.1 Clostridium sp. AM34-9AC | reverse complement strand
GCCGCGTTTCTTATACCCTGCCAAGGGCTACGGGGATATTTTGCTAACTTTCAATTCACTGTCATTATCGAACGAAAGAACTACATCATTTATTCAATGATCATAACGCAAATCCCATTCAGATATTATCCGTTCTCTTTTGCGAAATATTCCTTTGTCATTTTCACTACGACGCCGGACAGTAGGAAGACAGCGATCAGGTTGGGGATGACCATGAGTCCGTTGAAGGTCTCGGCGATGCTCCACATCAGTCCCAAGTTCATGGTAGCACCCACGATAGCTGTAAGGGAATACAGAACCATGAAAGGCATGTTGGAGCGGGAACCTAAGAGGAATTCGATACATCTTGTACCGTACAGTCCCCAGCCGATGATGGTGGAGAAAGCGAAACAGCACATGGCCACGGCGGTGAAAATGGATACCCAGTTGCCGTATACCGCGGTGAATCCGCCGATGGTCAGTTCCGCACCGGCTGCTTCACCGTAATTTACAGGTACGCCGCTGCACAGGATGACCAGAGCCGTCATGGTACAGATGATGATGGTGTCCACGAATACCTCAAAGATGCCGAAGAATCCCTGTTTTACCGGTTTCTTCGTATCGGCACAGGCATGAGCGATGGATCCGGTACCAAGGCCGGCCTCGTTGGAGAAGATACCGCGGGACACCCCCTTTTTCATACTCATGAAGAAGCTTCCTACCACACCGCCGGTCACGGAAGCGGGATTGAAAGCACCTTCGATAATAGAAGCAAATACAGCAGGTACAGACTTAATATGAAAAATGATCACACCCAGTGCCAGCACGATATACATGATCGCCATGAAAGGTACCAGCTTAGAGGTAACATTGCCGATACGCTTGATGCCGCCGATCAGGATCAGGGCAATGATGATCGCCAGAGCCACGCCGATGATCAGGTTGACAAGCTTCACAGCATCCGCAGGCAGTACGTTAAAGCTGCTCAGAGCAGAATCAATGGCAGTAGTGATGGTATTGACCTGTGTGGCATTACCGGTACCGAACACGGCCAGCACACCGAAAGCGGCGAACAAATACGCCAGGAAGTGCCATTTCTTATCCAGTCCATTCTTAATATAATACATAGGGCCGCCTACCAGGTCTCCCTGTGCATTGGTCTCGCGGAAGTGTACAGCAAGTGTTACTTCGGCGAACTTGGTGCACATGCCGAGCAGCGCAGATACCCACATCCAGAATACCGCACCGGGACCGCCAATGGCGATGGCGCCTGCCACACCTGCTACATTACCGGTACCAACGGTAGCTGCGAGAGCGGTACATACCGCCTGGAAAGGTGTCAGGGCTCCATCGGAGGCTTCTTTTTTCTTCATCATACGTCCCAGTGTCACCTTCATGGAATAGGGGAACTTGCGGATCTGCAGGAAGCGCGTCCGGATACTTAAATACAGACCGACGCCAATGATACAGATCATGGCGGGGACACCCCAGATAAAATTGTTAACAACACTGTTGACTGCTTCAATTGTGGATAACATAAACAGAATCTCCTATCATTTGTGGATATAAGGCAAATACCTTTATAGATTAACATATTTTCACATATGCTGCCACAAAAATCTTGATTTCCGGGCAGTGTATCATGGAATCTGTTTTTTCGAAAAGATAAATATTTGTTGCATGGAAGAAAATTCACAATTATTATAATAGAAAAGGGATAAATAAGGAGGACCAAAATGGAAGCAGATATCAGATGGCTGGACGATCCGAAGGTGTTCCGGGTCGGTCAGCTGCCAGCCCACAGTGATCATCCCATTTATGGGGATGTGGAGGAAGCAGCAGAAGGTAAAAGCTCTCTGGTGCAGTCTCTGGACGGAAACTGGGAGTTTGCCTATTCTGTGAATGCCGCAAGCCGTCCGGTGGATTTCTACCGGGACAATGCCGGGGATACAGAATTCGAAACGATCCATGTACCGGGGCATATTGAGTTATCCGGTTACGACAAAATTCATTATATCAATACCATGTATCCCTGGGAGGGGAAAATTTACCGCCGCCCGGCTTACACGCTGGGAAAAGGATTGGCAGAAGGTGCTTTCAGCGAAGCAGAGTATAATCCTGTAGGAAGTTATCGCAAGCGTTTTCACCTGGCGGAAGGCCTGCGGGGAAAAAGGGTGATCATCTGTTTCGAAGGTGTGGAACAGGCGATGTATGTCTGGCTGAACGGGCATTTCGTGGGATATGCCGAGGACAGCTTTACTCCCTCTGAATTCGATCTGACACCTTATATTAAGGAAAAGGACAATCTGCTGGCGGTGGAAGTGCATAAGCGCAGTACGGCTGCTTTTCTGGAGGATCAGGATTTCTTCCGCTTTTTCGGAATCTTCCGGAGTGTGGAATTATATGCCAAGCCGCAGTGGCACGTGGAAGACCTTTGGGCGAAGCCTTATTTTTCCGTAGAGGATGGAAAAGGCACGTTAGATGCAGCAATCAAAATATCTGCTGAGGGTGAGGGACAGCGTCCGGGCAAAATGCGTGTATGTCTGTCGGATGCCAACGGGAAATGCCTGTTGGAGCAGACACAGATTTTGCAGTCACAGGCGGAGCAGACGCTGCACCTTCGGGAAACATTGGCAGAAAAGGTAATCCCCTGGAGCCATGAGAATCCGTACTTATATCAGTTGGAGATCATGCTGACAGACAGTGAGGGGGAAGTGACGGAAGTGGTGCCTTATAAGATCGGCTTCCGGGATTTTATTTTGGATCCTACGGATAGAGTGATGAAACTGAACGGCGAGCGGCTGGTGATCTGTGGAGTGAACCGCCATGAGTGGAATGCAGCTTCCGGACGGTGTATTTCCCTGGAAGACATGAAATGGGACATCGAATGCTTCAAACGTAACCATATCAATGCCGTCCGCACCTGTCATTATCCGGACCGCATGGAATGGTACACATTGTGCGATGAAGCCGGTATTTACATGATGGCGGAGACGAATCTGGAGAGTCACGGCTCCTGGCAGAAGATGGGAGCTGTGGAACCTTCCTGGAATGTGCCCGGTTCCCTGCCGGAGTGGAAGGAAGCGGTAGTGGACCGTGCCAGAACCAATTTTGAATGCTTTAAGAATCATCCTTCGATCCTGTTCTGGTCTCTGGGAAATGAATCCTATGCCGGAGATGATATTGCTGCCATGCAGCAGTTTTTCAAGGAAAAGGACGATCAACGGCTGGTACATTACGAAGGTGTCTTCCACAACAGAGCTTATGAAGACCGGATCTCGGATGTGGAGAGCCGTATGTACGCATACCCGCAGGAAATTATAGATTACCTGGAACATGACCCCAAGAAACCCTATCTGTTATGCGAATATATGCATGACATGGGCAATTCTCTGGGCGGAATGAAGTCCTATATGGAATTATTGGACCGCTTTGAAATGTATCAGGGCGGATTTATCTGGGATTATATTGACCAGGCGCTTTGGGTGGAAGATGAAGTCACAGGACGGAGAGTCCTGCGCTATGGCGGAGACTTTGATGACCGTCCCAGCGACTATGAATTTTCCGGCAACGGAATTCTTTTCGCAAATCGCAGCGAAAAGCCGGCAATGCAGGAGGTGAGATACTATTATGGCATTCAGAATCGTGATCGGTGATGTGACCATCGGAATACAGGGACAGGATTTTGCCTATATTTTCTCTGTAGGAATGGGCGGCATGGAATCTTTATATAAGGATGGAAAAGAGTGGCTGTACCGGGCTCCCAGACCGGCTTTCTGGCGGGCAGCCACGGACAACGACAGAGGTAATGGCTTTGTTTTCCGCAGTGCGGTCTGGTCTGCGGCGGATCGTTTTGTGCGCTGTGTAAAGGTAACGGCCCGGATGGATGAGCAGGAGATCAGCATGCCTCCGGCACCGGAAAATAATAAATACAACGGTGATGAAACCTGTGACCGGTTTGAAATCTCCTATACTTACGAGACACCCACTGTACCGGTAACGGAAGTCACGGTAAGCTATCTGGTGGAATCGGACGGCCGGATCCATGTACAGGTGGATTATCTCGGAAAACAGGGACTGCCGGAGCTTCCGGTATTGGGCTTAAGATTTTTAATGCCCACAGCGGCGGAAGGCTATACTTACGAAGGTTTGTCCGGAGAGACCTATCCGGACCGTATGGCAGGAGGAATTCCCGGTGTGTATGAAGTACAGGGCCTGCCGGTGACACCTTATATGGTGCCTCAGGACTGTGGGATGCATATGCAGACCAAATGGCTGGAGATCGTCAGGAAGACTTCCCTGGATAATACAGACCGTGGAGAAAGAAGCAGCCGTTTAAAAATAACCGCGGAGGAGGGAAAACACTTCGCATTTTCCTGCCTGCCTTATACGGCACAGGAACTGGAAAATGCCATGCACCACGAAGAACTACCTCCCGCCCGCAGAACGGTATTGTCCGTTCTGGGAGCCGTCAGAGGCGTCGGGGGAATCGACAGCTGGGGCGCTGATGTGGAAGCCCCTTACCATATCAGCGGTGAACAGAACATCTCCTACGGGTTCTGGATCGAATGAAATACCTCCCCAATCGGACCCTGAACCAGGAGATCCGCGTGGCTGTCTCTGGGTGTTGCACTCTTGTTGATGACCACCAGCTTATCTCCCTGAAAATAATCAATTAACCCGGCTGCGGGATAGACAGCCAGAGAAGTGCCGCCGATGATCAGGACATCTGCTTCGTGGATGTATCTGACGGCGGCATTTATCGTCTTTTCATCCAGTCCTTCCTCGTACAGGACCACATCCGGTTTAATGGTGCCGCCGCATTTCTCACAGTGCGGTATGCCGGTGCTGTTTAAGATAGCATCCAGACCGTAGAACTGATGGCATTTTTCACAGTAATTGCGCAGTACCGAGCCATGAAGCTCCAGGACAGTCTTGCTTCCGGCAGCCTGATGCAGTCCGTCGATATTCTGGGTGATCACGGCCCGGACTTTCCCGGCAGCTTCCAGCTCTGCCAGTTTTTTATGGGCGGCATTGGGCTGTGCATTGGGGAAGAGCATCTTATTCCGGTAAAAACGGAAGAATTCCTCCGTGTGGGAACGATAAAAGGTGTGACTTAAAATCGTCTCCGGCGGGTAATCGTACTGTTGATGATACAGTCCGTCCACGCTTCGGAAATCCGGGATTCCACTCTCGGTGGAGACACCGGCACCACCGAAAAATACGATATTGCCGTAGGTATCAATGATCTTTTGCAATTCCTGAATCTGTTTGTTCAAATTTTCCATAAGTTATTCCTCCTTTTCCTTATGAGAATTACGAAAATTTTGAAAATATTGTTTCCGTATCGGTTGCAGGCTGGCGGCAGTAGTAATAACCGCCAGATATTTGAACATCTGCAGCAGAATGTAGACGCCACAGGAATAGAAGCTGTTGATGAACTTTTGCATGTCTTCGGAAAACCATGCGGTAAACAGGCCACAGCCGAAACGCAGCAGAACGGCACTGAGCAGAATCCCACAGGTCAGGATCCACAGTTCGAGATCTTTTGTGTCCCCATGGAAAAGTCCATGGATCACGCGGACGGTCAGCACACAAAGGGCAAGCAGTGCCAGCAGGAACATGGGCTGTCCCAACAACTGATAGATAGCGTTGCTCTTATTCAGAAGAGATACCATACCGGAACTGTAGATCTCATTGAAATCATATAAGGTCTCATCCTCAATGGAATCATAATCGGCAGCCTGAAACTGTGACAGTGTGGGGTACACGGTCAGGCAGGAGGCAAAGGATTCCATACGACGGATATCCGACAGCCGGCCGGCACTTTTGGCGGAACTGCTCAAAGCACAATCGGTGTATCCTGCAATTTTCCAGATATTCTGCAAAGTATCACTGAGGATACCGGGAATTTCTTCCGGCAGTACTCCACGGGATTGGGAGGAAAAATAGAGGGCACCGTCCGTCTTTTCGGTCAGCTCGCCACTGGCTACGGCTGCCCGCAGTTCGGAGAGGACGTTGCCATAAAAGGTCTGTGCACTGACGGCATTCGGGGCAATTCCCGAGTCCTGAACCGCATCCCGCAGTACCCAGCTGAAGTGATCGCCGGGAATCTCACCATCCCTTGTGGCCCAGTCTTCGGTATAACTGTCCAATAGTGGCTGAATCTGCTGCAGAGTGGGACTGGCTGCTTCTGCTCTGACAATAGTATCCCGGGAGATCCAGATGTCGGGATTGGTTCTCGTATTGCTGTCCAGATGATACAACAGGGACATCAGCTCTGCAAAATTTCCCTCCGTGCGGTCGTTGTTCAGGAAAACACCGTAGTGGATCCGGTTGACGACGGAGACACCGGTGTTGGCACCGAACAGGAGAAGGAGTGGCAATAACATGGTCAGGCAGTGAAGCAGAAGTGCCTTTGTGTTTAATTTCTTATGCAGGACCAGAATTACATAACCCACGTTCCATACCGTCATAACGGCGATAAACGGCAGGATCCAGACAGAATCCTCCCGGATCTGCCAGAAAAAGGCAAGAGTCAGTCCGGTCAGGAATGCCCAGGGCAGCTGTTTTGTCAAGGGGAGCCCTTTGCGCAGAGTCAGCCCGATCATGCTGGAAAATACCACCAGGACCATTCCCGGAACGATTGCCATGCGGTACAGCCGCTGCGTGACCAACAGCGTGAGGCTGATGGGGGAAAACAACAGGAGCAGATAGAGAATTGCCTGCCCATAGGGATTCTGCCATCTCACAGACACTGCGCGGACAAACAGCCATGCACCGGCCGCCTGCAACAGCGACAGCAGAACAGAGTAGGGAAGGCACAGCTTTTTCGCCAGTACCAGAAACAGCGGATAGCCGATTCCTTTTGCCAGTGTATAAGAATCGTAGCTGCCAAGCCACACGCCGCTCAGCAGATCGTAAGCATTCTCGAACAGCAGCCGGTCATCATAGCGCTGATTTGCCAGGATCATATAAGGGATCCTCAGTCCGGCGAGGATGCGGAAAACGGTCATCACCAGCAGGAGGAAGGGCAGATATCGGGAAAAATCTTTTTTGGATAATGTGGTATACATAAGGTTTCCATCCGTTTCTTTTTTCAGAAGTAGTATGTTAATTACATCATAGTGTTAGGTGAGTGATAAGTCAATCAGTGTCCGGTAAAGAAAATTTTCGAAAAAATTAAGAAAACCCTAAAATATGTGGTATTGAGACTGCCGTAGGAGATATGCTACAATAGATCGTAGGAAAGAATGGAGGCAGTATGAAAAGGAACCACTTGATTCCGAGGGAAAAAAGTAAAAAAGTGATCTATCTGGATCCCAGAGGCAGAGGCGTGGGAGAAAAACATTACGGAGCAAGGGCGTTATATGTTCTGGCGGTGCTGTGTCTGCTGTACTGTGTGGGGATCGGTCTTTTTGTTGCCTTCGGCAGCTACTTTTTCCTGGTCTGGGGTGTGATTGGTGCTTTTTGTGCTGCATGGGCATGGGTGCTGGCCCACAGAACCGTATATTACTGGATCCCCCGATGGCTGCATATTACATTCCGGAGTCTTGTGATGGCAGGGATGGTATTGCTTCTTATTATAGAAGGGATGATCGTCAGTCAGTTCCATGCCACGGCGCAGGAAGGTGCGGATTATGTGATCATACTGGGAGCCCAGTGGAAGACTTCCGGCCCCAGTTATGTGCTACAGAAACGGCTGGATAAAGCCATAGAATATCTGAATGCCAATCCGGAGACCAAAGTCATCGTGTCCGGTGGACAGGGATACAATGAACCCATCAGCGAGGCCGAGGGAATGCAAGGATATCTGGAAACCGCCGGGATCGATCCGGAGCGGATCCTCATGGAGGATGCTTCCACGAATACCACGCAGAATCTGATTTTCAGCGGAGAACTGCTGGACAAATCAGAGGACAGTGTTGTGGTTATTACCAACAATTTTCATATGTTCCGGGCGTTGGCTATTGCGAGAAAACAGGGCTATGCCCATGTAGAGGGACTGTCCGCGGGAACTTATCCCGTTACCGTACCGAATAACCTGCTGCGGGAGGCTTTCGGGGTAGTGAAGGACTTTATGGCAAACCATTTATAATACAGAATCACAGGCCTCTGTCGCGACATGTTTGCGGAGAAGTGGCGATACAGGCAGGAAAAGAAGAGGAAAATGTTATGGATATTAATGTGGGAGATGTATTGAAACTGAAAAAACAGCATCCCTGCGGCAGCAGAGAATGGGAAGTACTCCGTGTGGGAGCAGATTTCCGGCTGAAATGTCTGGGCTGTGGACACCAGATCATGATCGCAAGAAAACTGTTAGAAAAAAATGTGAAAGAAATCGTTGAAAAATCTTGAAAAGTGGACAGGAATATGGTATCATGTTCCTTCGTGAGACACTTTATTCCTTGCTCATATATAAAATATGGGCCAGAGACCAAAAGGAGGTAACTAACATGAACAAGTACGAATTAGCCGTTGTTGTTAGCGCTAAGATCGAGGATGATGAGAGAGCAGCCGTTGTTGACAAGTGCAAAGCACTGGTTGAGAGATTCGGCGGCAACATCACAGAAGTGGACGAGTGGGGCAAGAAGAAGCTTGCTTACGAAGTTCAGAAGATGAAAGAAGCTTTCTACTACTTCATCAGATTTGAAGCTGAGAGCACTGTTCCTGCAGAGATCGAGAGCCGTGTTCGTATCATGGACAACGTGATCAGATACTTATGCGTTAGACAGGACGAGGCATAAACAGAAAGCGAGAAGCGAAATATGAATAAAGTAATTCTTATGGGACGTTTAACAAGGGATCCTGAGGTAAGATATTCTCAGGGAGCTACCGCAACAGCGATTGCTCGTTTTTCCATAGCAGTAGATAGAAGATTTAAGCGTGACGGTGAGCCGGATGCTGATTTTATTAACTGTGTAGCGTTTGGCAGAACCGGTGAGTTTATTGAGAGATACGGCCACAAGGGAACAAAGTTCGTTGTGGAAGGACGTATCCAGACCGGAAGCTATACCAATAAGGATGGACAGCGTGTGTATACTACTGATGTAGTGGCTGAGAACGTAGAGTTCGCAGAGAGTAAGAACGCATCTGCCGGCAATAATGACGGCGGATACCAGAACGCTGGCTTTGGTGGTGGTAATAATGCCCCTGCTCCTTCCGGAGCAGGTGATGGCTTTATGAACATCCCTGACGGCATCGATGAAGAATTACCCTTTAACTAAGTTTCAGTGACAAGCGGAGCTGACACCCGCCTCTGCCCTGACAGATTCCGATAGGAGGTAATAATAATGGCTTTTAATAAGACTGAGAAGACCGATTCTCCGATGAGAAAAAAAGGCGGTATGCGCAGAAGAAAGAAAGTTTGCGTATTCTGTGGTAAAGATAACGTAATCGATTACAAGGATACAGCTAAGCTGAAGAAGTATGTATCTGAGAGAGGCAAGATCCTTCCTCGTCGTATTACCGGTACTTGTGCAAAGCATCAGAGAGCATTGACCGTTGCTATCAAGAGAGCACGTCACGTAGCACTGATGCCTTACGTAGCTGAATAATTCAGACTAAGACAATCATGAGAGACCAGCCCTTTGCGGCTGGTCTTTTTGTGTATACCATGAGCCGAGTACAGGGTAACAGTTGCGTTTGACGGGGGCCGGATGCTCCATTATAATAAAAAGAGAAAATTATTGGAGAAAAGGTATCGCAAAAGCATGAGTACAGATAAGCATAGATTAATACCAATTACTGATCTGCATACACCGGAACTGGAGATCTACAATGAACGCAGAGAGGTACAACTTTTTCATTATTATGAGCCAGAGCGGGGGCTGTTCATTGCGGAGAGCCCCAATGTGATTCTGCGGGCACTGGCAGCGGGATATGAGCCGCTGTCACTTCTGATGGAACAGCGGGAAGCGGATTCGGAGAAGGGCAGGGAAATCCTGGGGCGGATTGCAGAGGTGTCTGGGGAAATTCCCGTATATGTGGCATCCAATGAAGTGCTGTCGGAGATTTCCGGCTTTAAACTGGCGAGAGGAATGCTCTGTGCCATGCGCAGAAGAGCATTGCCGGAGATGGAAGACTTGTGCGGAAATGCCAGACGCATTGCTGTTCTGGAAAATGTTGTAAATCCCACAAATGTAGGCGCAATTTTCCGTTCTGCGGCAGCGTTGGGAATCGATGCAGTACTGTTGACGGGAGGTTGCAGTGACCCGTTGTACCGTCGGGCGGCAAGAGTCAGCATGGGAACCGTATTCCAGGTGCCGTGGACGATCCTGGAGACAAAGGACTGGCCGGAGCATACCATGGAACAGCTGCGGAAGATGGGGTATCATACCGTAGCCATGGCTTTAAAAGAAGACAGCTTGCGGCCGGATGATGAGAAACTGCATAATGTCGAAAAGCTTGCCATTATTCTGGGAACGGAAGGGGAAGGACTGGCAGCGGATACCATTGCGGATTGTGACGATACGGTGTGCATTCCCATGGCCCATGGTGTGGATTCCCTGAACGTGGCGGCCGCCAGTGCCGTGGCTTTCTGGGAACTGTGTAAGTAAGAGAACGGCTCTCCGTCCGGAAAAGCTGACAAAAAGCACAAATTTGACAGAGGAATATTGTCTATTCGTCAAAATAATATGGTGGCGGAGCGGGTTATTATTTGTTATAATAGAAGTTGTCGAACGCAAATATTGAGAGGTGTTCTTTCATGAAAAAACGAATCAGACTGAAAGGCAGGATCCGTACATATATCCAGTTTACCCTATATCTGGGCCTGTTACTGCTAGCTATCGATGCGGCGGTATTCATGTTGGATTTCCGTGCAGGACTGCTTACCTTCGGATTTACGATTTTTTATTTTGCAATTACCCTGACACTGTATTTCTACAACAAGCCGATCATCATGAACGAGCTGATCAGCTTTGCCACGGAATATGGTCAGATCCAGCGAAAACTGCTGCGGGATCTGGAATTGCCATATGCCCTTCTGGACGATTCCGGCAAGGTGATCTGGACCAACATTGCCTTTGAGAATGTGGTGCATCAGCCCAAGGGCTACAGTAAATCCATCACTTCCCTGTTTCCTACCATTACCCGGGACAGGCTTCCGGACGAATCTGGTGTGGACGAGGCACAGTATGAACTGGAATACGAGGGCTGTGAGTATGTGGCCAAATTCCGCAAGATTTCTCTGAAGGAGATGGCGGAACACAGCGATATGATTGATGCAGAAGGCTATAACGGTTATCTGATTGCCGTCTATCTCTTTGATGAGACGGCACTGCATATTGCACTGCAGGAAGTGGATGACCAGAGTCTGAGCGTAGGCATGATCTATCTGGACAACTATGAGGAAGCGCTGGAGAGCGTTGAGGAAGTCCGCAGATCCCTGCTGATCGCACTGATCGACCGTAAGGTGAACAAGTACATTGCATCTCTGGACGGTATCAGCAAGAAGCTGGAAAAGGACAAGTATCTGGTAATCATGCGGAAAAAAGCGGTAGCACAGCTGCAGGAGAACCGTTTCGATCTGCTGGAAGAGGTCAAGACCGTAAACATCGGCAATGAAATGGCAGTGACCATCAGTATCGGTATTGGTCTGGATGGCCTGACTTATGCACAGAACTATGAATTCGCCCGCACCGCCATTGATCTGGCACTGGGACGTGGCGGGGATCAGGCCGTGATTAAGACCCCGGAGAGCATCACCTACTACGGCGGCAAGAGTCAGCAGGTAGAGAAGAATACCCGTGTCAAGGCAAGAGTAAAAGCTCATGCCCTGCGGGAGATTATCACCGGAAAAGACCGTGTTATCGTTATGGGACACCGGATGCCGGATGTGGACAGCTTCGGTTCTGCGGTGGGTATTTACCGGATCGCCCAGACATTGGGCAGAAAGGCTCACATTGTATTGAACGAGGCTACGACCTCTGTACAGCCGCTGGTGGAGCTGTTTAAGAACAATCCGGAATATGACGAGGACATGATCATCACCAGCCAGCAGGCCATTGATATGGCAGGCAGCAATACGGTTCTGGTGGTGGTGGATGTCAATAAGCCCTCCATCACAGAGTGCCCGGATCTGCTTCGCTTCTGCAAATCCGTCGTAGTACTGGACCACCACAGACAGGGTACGGAGACCATTGAGAATGCCACATTGTCTTATGTGGAGCCTTATGCATCCTCCGCCTGCGAGATGGTATCCGAGATCTTGCAGTATACCTACGACAATATCAAGATCCGTACGGAAGAGGCGGATTGTATGTATTCCGGTATCATGATCGATACCAATAACTTTATGACCAAAACAGGTGTCCGCACCTTCGAGGCTGCCGCATTCCTGCGCAGAAACGGTGCGGATGTGACCCGTGTGAGAAAACTGTTCCGTGAGGATGCAGCAGAATACAAGGCCAAGGCGGATGCTGTCAGTCAGGCAGAGATCTACAAGCAGTTCTTTGCAATCTCTCTGTGTACCGCAGAGGATCTGCCCAGCCCTACCATCATTGGTGCGCAGGCAGCCAACGAACTGCTGAATATCAAGGGCATTAAGGCAAGTTTTGTACTTACCGATTATCAGGGCAAGATTTATGTCAGCGCCAGATCCATTGATGAGGTCAATGTACAGATCATCATGGAGCGTATGGGCGGTGGAGGCCACATGAATACCGCAGCCTGCCAGATGGAAGGCGTGGGACTGGTAGAGGCCATTGGCGTATTGAAGAACACCATCGACGACATGCTGGAATCCGGTGAGATCTAAGGGATTCCGTTTGAAAAGTTTTACCATATAAAATAGAAGATTCAGGAAAGGCAGGTTGATCCTATGAAAATTATTTTACTTCAGGATGAAAAAAAGCTGGGAAAAAAAGGTGACATCATTGAGGCCAGCGAAGGATATGCAAGAAACTATATTTTACCGAAGAAGATCGGTGTGGAGGCAAGCTCCAAGAATCTGAACGATCTGAAGCTCCATAAGGCAAACGAAGAGAAGGTGGCACAGGAGAATCTGGATGCGGCAAAGGCGCTGGCAACAGAGCTGGAGACCAAGCAGGTCGTGGTCAAGATCAAGGCAGGAGAGGGCGGAAGAACCTTCGGTTCTGTATCCTCCAAAGAGATTGCAACTGCCTGCAAGGAACAGCATGGTATCGAGATTGACAAGAAGAAAATCCAGCTGCCGGAGAGTCTGAAGAACTTCGGCTCCTATGAGGTAACAGTGAAGCTTCATCCCCAGGTGGCAGCGAAGCTGACGGTGAAGGTTACGGAGGCGTAGACGACCCCATGCCCGCAATGGATGAAAATGTAATCAAAAGAATAATGCCTCACAGTTTAGAGGCGGAGCAGTCGGTCATCGGCTCTATGTTTATTGACGCGGAAGCCATTGCGGCCGCCACAGAGCAGATCTCCGGAGAGGATTTCTACAACAGGCAGTACGGTGTGGTATTTGACACCATCGTAGAGTTGAACAATGAAGGAAAGCCCATTGACTTTGTCACTTTACAGGATCGGTTGCGATCCAAGGAGGATGTGCCTCCTGAGGTCAGTGGACTGGATTTCCTGACGAATCTGATTGCAGCAGTACCTACTTCCGCCAATATCAAGTATTATGCTGGAATCGTGGCGGAGAAGGCGACACTCCGGCGTCTGATCCGTACCAATGAAGAGATTGCCAATACCTGTTATAGTGGCAAGGAGAGCCTGGATACGATTCTGGAGAGTACCGAGAGCAAGATCAATGAAGTGGTACAGAAGAAAAACGTCAAGGAATTCGTACCGATTCGTACCGTAGTCATGAACGCCATGGACAAGATCGAGAAGGCTTCCAAACTGCACGGAACCGTCACAGGTATTGCCACCGGATTCATTGATCTGGACTATCGTACCGCCGGAATGCAGCCCTCGGACCTGGTGCTGATCGCGGCCCGTCCTTCCATGGGTAAGACGGCTTTTGTATTGAATATCGCGCAGCATGTAGCATTTAAGCAGAATCTGCCGGTAGCCATATTCAGTCTGGAAATGAGTAAGGAGCAGCTGATCAATCGTATGTTTTCCCTGGAATCCAGCGTGGATGCCCAGAAGCTCCGTACCGGCCAGCTGAATGACCAGGAATGGGAACGACTGATCGAGAGTGCCGGTGTCATCGGCAAGTCCAAGCTGATGATCGACGATACCCCCGGTATCAGCATTGCCGAGCTTCGTTCCAAATGCAGAAGAATGAAGCAGGAAAACGGTCTGTCCATGATCATCATCGACTACTTACAGTTGATGTCGGGAAGTGGCGGAAGAAGCAGCGATTCCAGACAGCAGGAGATTTCCGATATTTCGAGATCCCTGAAAGCAGTCGCCAGAGAGCTGTCCGTACCGGTGCTGGCATTGTCTCAGTTGAGCCGGGCTGTAGAGCAGAGACCGGATCATCGCCCTATGTTGTCTGACCTGCGTGAGTCCGGAGCCATCGAGCAGGACGCCGACGTGGTAATGTTCATCTACCGTGATGATTATTATAATCACGATTCGCCGGATAAAGGTATTTCGGAGATCATCATAGCCAAACAGAGAAACGGTCCCATCGGAACCGTACAGCTGGCATGGCTGCCGGAATACACCAAGTTTGCCAATCTGGAAAACGACAGAAAAAAAGATTTCTAAGTATATTACGAATACAGAACATAAAATACGAAAGAGAACAAGTGAGGGAGATTCCCCACACCTGTTCTCTTTCGTATTTTTATTATATGATGCCAGGGTCAAAAGGTCTAAGCCAACATGAGCTTGCTCATAGGTGGGTGAAAGACCTTAGGACCCGCCCCGATATGAGCATAAAAGTGGGATGATAATCCCACGATATGCAAATATTGGGTAGGGTGCT
>NZ_QUIU01000037.1:0-6680 GCF_003480225.1 Clostridium sp. AM34-9AC | reverse complement strand
AATATTGGGTAGGGTGCTATGTGCCAGTGGCACATGTTTAGCACGGACCGAAGCGGAGCGGAGACGTGGGAGTGCGTAGCACGGAACAATCCGTAGGCATCAAAGTCGGGGGCTTTTGACCCCGACATCATTATATATGGCTATGTGGAAAGGAAGAGAATATGGGAGAGTATTTATTGATTTCGGATGCTGCAAAACAGGTAAAGGTGGAGAGCCATGTACTTCGCTATTGGGAAGAGGAATTACATCTGCCCATCAAAAGAAACGAGCTGGGGCACCGCTATTATACGAAGGAAGACGTGGAACGGTTCAAAGAGATCAAGAGCATGAAAGAAAGGGGATTACAGTTGAAAGCAATTAAAATGATATTAAAGGACGGACGGCTGGACGTACTGCCGGAGGAACGGGAAAAAGAGCCTGTAGAAGCCCGGAAAGAGCCGGCAGAAGTCCGGACACCACACATGGCCATCGAGATCGTTGATAAACCGGTGGATAAAGAGATGCCGGTACAGCCGCAGGAGAGGATATGTACGGTGCCGGAGAAGGAAGGACTGCAGAGTGAAAGCAGGGAAGAGAAGGCTAAAAGGCTCCAGTGGATCCTGCAACAGTTGATCCGTGAGGCAGTACGGGAGAATAACCAGGACCTTTGCCGGGAACTCAAGGAAAGCATGGTCAAGGAGCTGGATTATCAGTTCCGCAGCAGAGAAGAACGGGAAGAGGAGAGAGACCGCAGACTGGAACAGCGCAGCGAGGAGTACTATCAGAAGATGGACGAGCTGTTGCGGAAAAAGACCAGGGGACAACTGCGGAAACAGCAGAAAGAGGAGAGAAGGCCGAAAGTGGAAAAAGAGTCCACAGAGATCGCAGACAAAGAAAATACCGGCAGGGAAATTAAGGCAGAAAAAAAGAAAAGGCATTTCATTTTCTGAAATGCCTTCCCCGGGGTACGTTCTGAATCAGGAATTAATCCTCTGCGATAGCACCAACAGGGCACTGACCTGCGCAGGAACCGCAGCTGATGCACTTATCTGCATCGATTTCAAACTTTCCGTCGCCCATGCTGATAGCGCCAACGGGGCACTGTGCCTCACAAGCTCCACATGCTACACAAGCATCACCAATAACAAATGCCATAATCTTTTCCTCCTATTTTGCGTGTATCAAATCTCTTGTTTGATACAAATTTATCAATATAACCACTTGTATTGTAATATAAATGGGCTTTGAATACAAGACTTATTTAGTATTTTTTATCAATAGTTACAGTTGCTTATTTATATTTATTGAACTCCAGAATCTTCTTCGCGTTCTGGATCCTCTCTTCGGTGGGCGGTTCTACACCCTCAAGCTTGTACGGAATCCCCAGTTCTTTCCACTTGTACTCACCCAGAGTATGGTAGGGAAGAACTTCTACTTTCATGACGGTATCCAGAGTATCAATAAATTCTCTTGTCTTTTTCAGGTATTCGTCATTGTCAGTAATTCCGGGCACCAGTACATGACGGATCCACATGGGGATACCCTGCTCGGAAAGGTATCTTGCGCAGTCCAGAATGTTCTTGTTGGTATGACCGGTAAGCTTTTTGTGCTCCTCATCATCAATATGCTTGATGTCCAACATGACAAGGTCGGTATATTTCAGTAATTCGTTGAATTTGGAGAAGAAAGGCTCTTCTCTGGTAAAAGGCTGTCCGGAAGTATCAAGATTGGTATTGATGCCTCTCTCGTGGGCCTTGCGGAAAAGATCGATCAGAAAATCGATCTGTAATAAGGCTTCGCCGCCGCTGACAGTGATGCCGCCTTCTTTGCCCCAGTAGCTGCGGAAACGCTCTGCTTTATCCAGAAGCTCGTCTGCTGTCATCAGATTGTCAGTGTCGGGATTCCAGGTATCTACGTTGTGGCAATATTGACAACGCATATTGCAGCCCTTGAGGAAAATAAGATAGCGGATTCCGGGTCCGTCTACTGCGCCGAAGGATTCTAATGAGTGAATTCTGCCTTTGATCATTGTAATAATCTCCATTCTCTGCCATGCAGGCAGCTGAGGGGTGAGTGTTACGAATAGTATATCCAAAAAAGGACCGGACATTACTGCCCGGCCCCATATACATCAATTATCTCAAAACCTGTAAGAATTACAGACTCTTATGGCAGGTTCTTGCGATAACATCATCCTGCTGCTCCTTGGTCAGGCTGATGAACTTAACAGCATAACCGGATACACGGATGGTGAAGTTAGCGTACTCAGGCTTCTCAGGATGAGCCTGTGCATCTAACAGCTTCTCGGTACCGAATACGTTAACGTTGAGGTGATGAGCACCACGATCGAAGTAACCATCCATTACACGTACCAGAGTTTCTTTCTGCTCGTCAAGGTTGTGACCAAGAGCGGAAGGAGCCATGGTCTGGGTATTAGAGATACCATCCAGAGCATACTCATAAGGCAGCTTAGCTACGGAGTTCAGGGATGCAAGCAGACCGCTCTTCTCAGCACCGTAGGAAGGTGATGCACCGGGAGCGAAAGGCTTGTAAGCTTCTCTACCATCAGGCAGAGCACCGGTAGCCTTACCGTATACAACGTTAGAGGTAATGGTCAGTACGGAAGTGGTAGGCTCGGAATTTCTGTAGGTGTGGTTCTTCTTGATCTTCTCCATGAAGGTCTTCAGCAGCCATACAGCGAATTCATCAGCTCTGGGATCATCGTTACCATACTTAGGGAAGTCGCCTTCGATCTTGAAGTCTACAGCACAACCCTGGTCATCACGGATAACCTTAACCTTAGCATACTTGATAGCGGACAGGGAGTCAGCTACATGGGACAGACCTGCAATACCGGTTGCGAAGGTTCTTCTTACATCGGTATCGATCAGAGCCATCTCAGCTGCTTCGTAGTAGTACTTATCATGCATGTAGTGGATCAGGTTCAGGATGTTAACATACAGAGATGCACACCAGTCAAGCATGATGTCATATTTATGCATAACTTCGTCGAAATCAAGGTACTCGGAAGTGATAGGAGCGATTTCGGGACCACACTGCATATGCTTGCCGTTCTTGTCCAGATGCTTCTCATCCTTACCACCGTTGATAGCGTACAGTAAGCACTTAGCCAGGTTAGCACGAGCACCGAAGAACTGGATCTCCTTACCGGTCTGAGTAGCGGATACGCAGCAGCAGATGCTGTAGTCATCACCCCAGATAGGCTTCATAACGTCATCGTTCTCGTACTGGATGGAAGAAGTATTTACAGAAATCTTAGCTGCGTACTTCTTGAAGTTATCAGGCAGAGCGCTGGAGTACAGAACGGTCAGGTTCGGCTCGGGGCTGGGGCCCATGTTCTCCAGAGTATGCAGGAAACGATAGTCGTTCTTGGTAACCATATGACGACCATCCATGCCGATACCACCAACTTCCAGAGTAGCCCATACAGGGTCGCCGGAGAACAGCTGGTTGTAAGAAGGAATACGAGCGAACTTAACCATACGGAACTTCATGGTCATATGGTCGATCAGCTCCTGAGCTTCTTTCTCGGTCAGGGTGCCTTCCTTTAAGTCTCTCTCAATATAGATATCCAGGAAAGTAGAGATACGTCCTACGGACATAGCTGCACCGTTCTGGGTCTTGATAGCTGCCAGGTAACCGAAGTATAACCACTGGATAGCTTCCTTAGCGGTGGTAGCGGGACCGGAAATATCGTAGCCGTAAATCTTAGCCATTTCCTTCATGCCCTTCAGAGCCTTGATCTGATCAGCGATCTCTTCTCTCAGGCGGATGATGTCCTCAGTCATAACACCGGTACCGCAGTTCTTCTTATCCTCTTCCTTTTTCTGGATCAGGAAATCAATACCGTACAGAGCAACTCTTCTGTAGTCGCCTACGATACGTCCACGACCATAGGTATCGGGAAGACCGGTAACGATATGGGTATGACGAGCAACCTTCATCTCATCGGTATAAGCATCAAATACTGCCTGGTTGTGAGTCTTGTGGTACTCGTTGAAGATTTTGTCATATTTAGCGTTTACTTCGTAGCCATAGGTGCTTGCAGCCTGCTGAGCCATCTTGATACCACCATAAGGCATGAATGCTCTCTTTAAAGGCTTGTCTGTCTGCAGACCAACGATCTGCTCCAGATCCTTCATAGATTCATCAATATAGCCAGGGCCATAAGCGGTCAGACTGGATACGACCTCTGTTTCGCATTCCAGAACGCCGTCATGCTCACGCTCTTCCTTCTGTAACTCCTGAAGTCTGCCCCAAAGTTTATCAGTTGCTTCGGTAGGTCCCTCCAGGAAGCTCTCATCTCCATCATACGGAGTGTAGTTGGTCTGGATGAAGTTACGTACGTTGACGTCTACATCCCAATGGCCATCTTTTTTAAAGCTTCTCCATGCTTCTGCCATGAAAATTTACCTCCTTCTGGTAAAAACAATTAATATTATCAACTGAGAGTACCGGTTTCACTGGTATCCCAAGCTGTTTCTTTACGATAAAAGTGTACTACCTGACAAGGGTAAGTGTCAACCTTTTTAGGAATTGTTCCGAGTTTTGTACATCAGCTCTGACATGAAAAAAAGGTTGACGTGCGTGGGTGCTTGCACACAAAGCACGGAAATCTCTTTTTCATGGACAAAGCACACCAACATGAAATAAAAGATGAGCTGCGAAGCGGCGCCATTTGCGAAGCAGATGCTTTTATGAATGTGGTGTGCGGCAGAGCTGATCTTCGGGGAAGAACAAATGCGGATGTACAAGAATAATCTTGCCTTATTCCGGGGAAAGTATTATACTAAAAAAGCCTTATACGGCAGAAAGGAGACCGATATGACCGGAGTAACAAAAGACATGACCATTGGTGAGATCTTACGTGCCAATCCTGAAGTAGCTCCCGTACTCCTCGATGCAGGAATGCATTGCCTGGGATGCCCTGCTTCACAGGGAGAGACCCTGGAAGAGGCAGCTATGGTACATGGCATTGATGTAGATGAGCTTATGAAAGTGATCAAGGAGCTGTAATCTTTGTATGTCTGTTTTGGCAACATCGCCTGACCGGGGCACACAGGTGAAACAAAGTATTTATGGAATTTCATAGCTCAGATTTCCGCGCAATCGAAATGTGTCCGCCGATTGCGCGGATTTGAGAAATCAAAAGAATTCAAGGAATTCAGATCATCGGCCTTTGGCCGTCTTTTTTTGCCTTTTTCCCTTAGATATTATCTGATCCGATATTATGAAGTATGACTGGCACGGTAGATTCTTTCAGGGGAGGCTAATCCTGTGGTACTTTCAGTTCCCAGCCTGAATAAATCAGAGCAGGATTGCGGATCAGTTCCCAGTTCAGGGAAACGATTTCAGCCACGGAGCAGCCGCATTTTCTGGCGATTGCCCAGAGGGTGTCACCCTGTCTGACGATGTATATCCCGCTTTTCTTATTCTCAGGCAGGACAGCATCGGGAGTGCTGCCGGAGACGGGCGCTCCGCTCATGGGAATCTTAAGCTGCCAGCCGGCGTGGATCCGGTTCGGGTTCTTGATCCGGTCACTGTTGGCTGCCACGATCCCGGCTACGGAGCAACTGTATTTTCTGGCGATTTTCCAGAGAGTGTCACCCGCCTGTACGGTATAGGTCACATAGGAGGGGGTGTTTTTCACGACAGGAGAGGGGCCCTCACGGTCAGCCTTTTCCTCGGAGCCGCTGTCAGTACTTTCCTGTTCGGTGTCAGCATTCACATCATAGTAGAGCTTCAAAGTCACGATATCCTCCGGACTGCTGATCTTCTTCAACGTTCCGCTGGCGGTGGAGATTGCCGGATTGTAGGTAAAGCCTTCATAGGTTTTCGGCGTTGCTGCGACGGTATCACCTGTCTTCCCTGCGGAATGTTCTGTTTCCGCCAGCGTGTAGCCGCTGCCGTCCGTCTTGTAGTGCTCCACGATATAATTGATCGTGTTTCCGGAGATGATGGGAATCGTGTTTCGCGTCCATTTTGCGTAGAACGTTTTATTTCCCGTATCGGTACCTGTGATCTCTGTGACGGGTGAACCGGAAAAGTTGCTGTCTGCGTACCAGCCGTCAAAGCGGTATCCCTTGCGGGTAATATCATTGGTGGTAGGAAGAACTGCCCCGGTGCCGTAAGTGTAGCCGGTTACTTCTTTTCCACTGGCAATCGTACCGCCGTCTGTCTGCAGCGTTACGGAATAGGTGGAGAGTTCCCATTTTGCCTTGAGGGTCATAGTGCATTTGACTGTATCCGTGTCAAAGTTCCATTTTGTTTCCGTACCGTTGTTATCATAATACCAGCCTTCAATACTATGCCCCTCTTTGGTGGGAACAGGATCCGGTGCGGTGAGTGCCGCTCCGTCCTTGCTCCAATTTACTTTCTTGGTGATGCTCTGGTCTCTATTGTCCGGGTCAAAAGTAATCACGAGCATACCGTTCAGGATGGCACCGCTGAAATCACCGTCTAAAACCGTACCATCATTGTTCGTAATCGCACCGGTAAATGTGCCGCCGTTAATGGTTCCGCTGCTCTCATTTATGACCTCATTCGTGAATGTGCCCTTCCGGATGGTGCCGTTGTTAGTCACTTTATCCTGGAACTTAGTGCTGCCGGCAGCACCCTCACTGCCGGTGATCGTGCCGGGTGCGCCTAGCGGCGCACGTTTCTAACGGGTTAAAGTCCCG